>DASWDH010000540.1:0-11143 GCA_036395495.1 Polyangiaceae bacterium | reverse complement strand
GGTCGATCGACTTGCCGTATTCAGCGCGAATGCGCTCGGCGAGCGCGACGAACTCGATGCTCTCGAGCTCGAGATCCTTGGCAAAGGATGTGTCCATCGCGATGGGCACGTCGGCTGCCCACTCCTCGGCGATGATTTCGCGGACCATCCGGGCCACGTCGTCGAGAACGCGTTCTTGGGTAGGCTCTTTCATGGCTGGGTCCAAGCGATGATGAAATCGCGGTAACGTCGGGTCGTGACCCACGCGTCACCGACGAGAAGGCGATCGCCGGCCCGGTCACGGATGGGAAAGCGCGCCGGCGCTCCTGATAGCCCGGTGCCGGCTGCCTTCGCGGCCGCTTCCTTGGCGGCCCAGAGACGGGTCCACGCTTCGTCGCGGGGTTCCCCCTGCACCAGGCGCAGCTCGTTGTCGGAGAAGGAGATTTCGGCAAAGGAATCGCTGCGCGGCTCGATCCGTTCGATGTCGATCCCCACCTGCGGTTTTTCGCCGGCGATCGCGACGGCGACGTCGGGTTTGTGCGCAATCGACACGTGGACATCGCGCCCGGTCCTCGTCAGGACGACGGGGCGGCCCGATGGATCGTTTGCGATCGTGACTTCGACCGGAAAGAGCGGCCCGTGGCCGAGCTGCCACAAGAGGTCGCGAACGGCGTCCTTCGCCGCGATGCGTCCGGCGAGCCACGAGCGTTGTCGGCGCGGCGTCTGGCGCTCGTACTCGGCGCGCTCGCGTTCATCCAAAAAGCGGCGGGCGATCCGCTCGCGAGTGGCGCCGGCGCGGTAGTGATCTTCGAAGATCACGAAACCGTCCCGCCGCACTGCCGAAAGCAGGTTCTTCTCGGGCCAGCGTATGACCGACCAGAGACGCGCATCGGTTTCGAAACGCCGATTTTCCCAGCCCTCCACGACCGCCCAGACATGCCCGTCGCGGGCGAGGGTGAGATCCGCGACGACACTCTTTTCGTCCACCGACTTCACGCGCACGCTGCAATGGAGTTGCTGGCCGGGCATCGGGTGCGGTCGGAAAAAACGGACCCGCGAGAGGTGCACGGGCATCGCCATGCGGTCCTCTTCGTGGTGGACGACGACCCAATACCCGAAGAGCTGCCCGGCATTGTCGAGGAGTGCTCCGCGGGCTTTTCCGACGTCGAGCGTGCCGGAAATACCGTCGCTGCCGAGGGCTCCAATCTCCGCGATGCCCTGAAACGCAGGCCCGTGAAAAAGCCAGTGCTCGTCGTAGAGCTCGCGGGTGTTCACCGGGCCGGGCGTCGCGTCCGCGAGCGGCACGTCGTCGGGCGGTGGAGCGGCCGGGTACCGATCGGAAAAGACGACGACGCCTTGGCAGTAATCGCCGATGGCCACCTGTACGCGATCGCTCGCTTCCCGGCGGCATGCGATCCTCACGCGGGCGGGTGGACACACGACGAGCCATCGATGCGCGCGCACTTGCTCGACGGCGATTACAACGCCCGCCGGAACGAGACGCTGCGCGTGCTCGATCATCAAGTCGACCAGGGTAGTCATCGGAACCACGGGCTCGCGATCGGAAAGAACCGGCCAACCGGGGGGCTGCCGCACGAGCGCGTGGTCGGAAAGCTCCGGCAGCGTTTCGACGGAGAGCTCGCAGGTGGCGTCCGTCTCGCGCGGAGCGGGGTCACGCGCGGCGAAGCGCGCGATGACCTGCCGTTCTGCATCGGCGATCGCGGTCATCGATGCCAAGAAATCAGCCAAAATGGGATCATCCGAACGAACGGCCGGCACGTGCTTCTCTGGCGACAGAATCGATGAGTCGAGGTTCGCCCCCTCCACGAAGAGCGCGGCCAGGGCGCGCCGAAGCTGGGCCATGCCGGGGCGGTCCTTGGTGTTGGCGGCGATTGCCAGGTGAGCTCGGCCGCGGAGGGTATCGTCGATGAATTGAACGAGGCTTCCGGTTCCCACTTGCAGGAACACGCGCACGCCGGTTGCGTAGAGCACTTCGACGAGCTCGCGGAAGCGCACCGGGCGCACGAGGTGATCGACGGCGAGCGCGCGGATGGCATCCGGCTCGTCGGGGTACCGCGCGCACGTCGTGGCGGACCACAGCGGCGTCCGCGCCGGCTCGAGCGGCAGGCGAGCGAAGTTGTCGCGATGCGGCTCGAGGTATCCCGCGAAAAGCGGCGAGTGAAAGCCGGACTGAAATGACAGCTTCTGGCAGAGAACGCCGCCGTCGCGAAGGCGAGCCATCGCCGTCTCGATCGACGTCTCCACGCCGCAAAGCAGCACCTGGTGAGGGCAGTTGTCGTGGGAAAGGGCGATCTGCTCGAGCCCTTCGAGAGCCGCCAGAGCCTGTTCGGCGGCGCAGCCCGCCGATGCGAAGACTACGCCCGGCACTTTCAGCGATCCGGGATCGAGCGATGCGATGAACGGCTCAACGGCTCGATCGGGCAGGATGCCGGTCGCGATCATTCCGCTCCACTCGCCGATGCTGTGGCCAGCGACGTGGCTCGGAACGACTTGGAGGCCGCGCAAGATTCCATCGAGCATGCGATTGACGGCGACGATGCCGATGCCGAGCTCGTGCAGATTCCTCGGGGTCGTGCAGGTGGGGATCGGAAGGGCGAAGTGGCGCGCGAGGTCGTCGACCCGCGGCTCGAAGGCGACGTCGACACCGGGAAAGACGAAGGCGAGCGTTCCGCCGTCGGCGATGAGTCCGCGGCCGGCAAACCAGATGCCGTCTCGCCCTCGCCAGCTCTTGCCGTGGTCGACGATCGCGCGAGCTCGCTCGAGGCGCTCTGTCGTGGGATCGAGGATCGCCAGGCGGGCCGGGCCGCCGTCATGAAGGTCGCGGCCATCGCGCAACGCATCGGCCAGCTCGGCCGCCATGGAACCGGAGAAGAGAGCGACCGACGGCGCGAAGGTCACGCCAGCACCTCCGCGGGAGCGGCGGTCAGAATGACTTGCGGATCGCTTCCGGAGAGGAGCTCGCGAAAAAAATGTTCGACGCCCGCTTCCGGTGCGATGAGGTCGATCCCGCGCTTCTCGTACTCGCGCTGAAGATCTGCGGTGACCATCCCTACGCCTTGCCAAGGCCCCCAGCCGATGGATAGGACGCGCCCCTCCACCGTGCGGTGCAGCTGATGCGCGAGCTTGTCGAGAGCGTCATTGGCGGCGGCGTAGTCGCTCTGGCCGCGGCTTCCGAAGGTGCCTGCAATGCTGGAGAAGAGGACGAAGAACCGCGCGTCGCGGGCGAGGGTGCGCGCGAGAAGGTTTGCGCCGGACACCTTCGTGGCAAAAACGCGGTCGAAGGAGTCGACCGTCTTGTCGCGAAGCAGCTTGTCCTCGATGAGGCCGGCCCCGTGCACGACGCCGTCGATGCGTCCGTGCCGGGCGCGTAAGCGTTGGACGAGGGCTCCGAACGCATCGTCGTCGCGCACATCGACGGCGTGGTAGGTCACCTGTGAACCCGCATCGCGGATCGCTCCGAGCGTCGCCCGAATCTCCCGGGCGGCGAGAATGCGACGGCACTCGCGCTCGACGGCCGCGATGCTCGTCGCCCCCGCGCGAGCGGCTAGGATCCGACGAATCTCGCGTCCATCGGACACCGTTCGAAGCTCGGGATCCTCGTGGCCTCCGGGAATCGGCGATCGTCCCACCAGCTCCAGGGTGCAGCGGAAGCGACGCGCCATCGCCAGCCCGATTCGACCGGTGATCCCCCGTGCCCCGCCGGTCACCAGAACGACGCTGCCTGGATCGATGGCGAGCGGGGACGCGCACTCGATCGAAACGGCGCGCGACGTCGCGACCAAGATGTATCGCTTGCTCCCGACGTACCCCACCTCGACTTGGGAATCGGCGGTGACGAGCTCCCGAAAAAGATGATCGGCGAGGTCTCGGGGGCGCTCACCCGGGTCGACGTCGACCACCCGCACTCGCAGCGAGGGGTGCTCCTTGGCGAGGCTTTTCAGAAAACCCGACACGCCGCCGACACCGATCGGGCTCGAGTCGGCTCGCATTTCGTGACCGAAACGACCACCGAATCCGGTCATCGCGACAATCCACTTCGTCGTGGCGACAGGACGATCGGCGATGGCCTCCTTCGCGCGCGAGAAAAGCGACCGCAGTCCGGCCGATCCCCCGCTCAGCGTTTCGAGGTGAACGAGCCCATCGATGGCTCCGAGCTCTGCGCCGGAGTCGAGAAAACGACAACGAGCGCCGTGTCGCTCGAGTAGCTCGGCGAGCCGCGCGGCAACGCCGAAGGTGTCCGGCGCGATGGCGAACAGCTTTCCGGTGACCGAACGGTCGACGATGGCCGCCGCCGGCGCGGGCGCAACCTCCACCATGTAGCGCCGGATCGACGCGAGCGATGGCGGCAATGCCTTTGCAGCCGCCATTTTCGGGCTCGCCTTGGCGCCGTTTTCTTTACCTCTCACGCGCGCGTCGATGACCGCGGCCATGGCGCTCAACGTCTTCGCGGCGGCGAGCTGATCGAGGATGCCGTTCATCCCCTCGCCGTTGACGGTCAACCGAAGTCTGTCCCGCAAAGCTCCGACGATCTCGATCCTTTTGATCGAGTCGATGCCGAGGTCCGCCTCCAGATCGACGTTCGTGTCGAGCATCTCCGCCGGGTACCCGGTGCGTTCGCTGACGATGGCTACCAGCGTCGCCAGAGGATTCCATGCGTTCGCCTCCGGGGTGGCCGGTGGACCGTCGGTCGCCCGTACAGCGGGCACTCCGTTCATTGCCGGCTTGGCCACCGCCGGCACCTCGGATCGCACGAGCGGCGCCGGACCGCTGTCACCGAGATAGGCGAGCATGATCTGACGCTGTTGCTCGACGACGTCCCGCATGGATCGCAAGTATTCGCGCACGACGGTCTCCCGATCCGTCGGCGCGGCCGCCAGGGGGATCGGCGTCATCACCGGACGCGGCTCTCCGTGCAACGGTCGAGCGCTCCCGCCGTCCACCAGCCAAGCGGTGGGCGGTGGCACCAGCCGTTGCTCCAGTTCTTGGAGGTCGTACGACGTGGCTCGACCGGAAAAGAGTGCCTCCACGTCGACGGCGACGCCGGCGGCGACGAGCTGCGCCAGCGCGGAGAGGAAAGCCGCCACGCCGGACGAACCCTCGCGATCGGACGCCAGCGCAACGTGCCTGCGTTCGCGAAGGATCCGTTTCACCAGATCCGTGAGCACACCGCCCGGCCCCACCTCCACGAACACCCGTGCACCCGCGGCGTACATGGCCTCGATCTCGTCGACGAAGCGGACGGGAAGCGCGATTTGTGCCGCGAGCGTGCGGCGCACGTCCTCGGCGTCAGATGGGTAAGGCTCGGCCGTGACATTGGCGTAGACCGGCAGGGTCGGTGCGCGCACGTCGACCATCGCGAGGTGTTCGGCGAATGTCGCGCGGGCACCCGCGACCACAGGGCTGTGGAATGCGCAAGCCACGGGCAGCGAACGGGACGCGATCCCGGCCGATTCGAGCCGCCGGCAGGCGCGCGCGACCGCCTCGCTCGGCCCGGAAAGGACGACCTGATCGGGTGCGTTGAAATTCGCGAGAACGACATCCGTTTCGTCGCCGAGGATCTCGCGCACCCGTTCGCCAGATGTGCGCACGGCGGCCATCGTTCCCGGTTCGTCGCCCGCTGCCTCGAGGATCGAGCGCGCGCGTGCCTGCGACAGATCGAGCAGCGTCTCTTCATCGAACGAGCCGGCGACCGCGAGCGCGACCAGCTCGCCGTAGCTGTGTCCGGCCACCATCGCCGGGCGAACGCCCACCCGTTCGAGCAGGCGAGCCATCGCGAGGTCGGCCAAGCCGAGGAGCGGTTGCGCGAAGCGAGTGTCGCTGATCGCCTGCCTCTGCCCATCGCGCTCTTCGAGGGTGAATGCCGCACCGGGAAAGAGCCATTCCGCCCATTCATTTCGAATCGAGAGAAGCGTGCGGAGTGCGGGAAAGGTCACGAAAAGCTCGGCGAGCATGCCCGGTCGCTGACTGCCTTGACCGGGAAAGACAAAGGCAACCTTGCCGTCCACGGCTTCGAAGCGATAAACGCCTTCTGTCGCGCGGCGCTCCCTGGCGGCTGTGACTTTGGCGCCGAGATCGTCGAGCGAGGTGGCCACGATCGTCATGCGCACCGGCTCCGCTCGGTGGGCGTCGCAGACGCTGGCGGCAAGATCGCGCAAAGTGGGTCGGGCTTTGGCTTGGCTCGCAGCCGCGAGCAGGCCGAGCAGGCGGCTCAGCTGGTCATCGTCGGCGGCGCGAAGAACGAAAAGTTCGGCCGGCCATTCGGTGAGGGCCGCGGCCGCCGGCGGCGCGCCGTGAGACGTGAGAACCGCGTGGAAGTTCGTTCCGCCGAATCCGAAGGCGCTCACGGCGGCCGTTCGTTCGGCGCCGAGCCATGGCGCCGCAGCGCCACGGAGCAGGAAGGGACTGTGCTCCGCGTCGTAAGCGGGATTGGGCTCGGCGACGTTGATCGTGGGAGGCAGCACGCCGGTATGCACGGACAGTGCTGCCTTGATGAGGCCGGCCATTCCCGCGGCGCATTTCGTGTGGCCGATCTGCCCTTTGACCGAACCGAGCGTGCACGATGCCCGGCCGGCGCCGGCCGCTTCGAAGAACTCCGTCAACGTGGCGAGCTCCGTCCGATCGCCGACGGTCGTGCCGGTCCCGTGCGCTTCGACGAGGCCCACCTCGGCCGGCGAAATCCCGGCCCTTTCGTAGGCCCGCTCGAGCGCACGGAGCTGCCCTTCTTTGCGCGGCGCGGTGAGCCCGAGGCTCTTGCCATCACTGGAGGCTCCCACCGCCTTGAGCACCCCGTAGATGCGATCGCCATCGCGCTCGGCATCGGCAAGGCGCTTGAGCACGACGGCCGCGACACCTTCGCCGAGCGCTATCCCGTCGGCCCGCGCGTCGAAGGGACGACATTGCCCCGTGGGCGAGAGCGCGTGAACGCTGGCGAACATCAGGTAGTCGTAAATCCCGTTGTGCAGATCGGCTCCGCCGGCGATCACCAGATCGCTCGATCCGCCGGCGAGCTCCTTGCAAGCGACGTCGACGGCGGCGAGCGACGAAGCGCAGGCTGCATCGACCGTGTAGTTCACGCCGCGCAAATCGAGCCGATTGGCGATGCGCCCCGCGATGACGTTCGATAGCACGCCGGGAAATGAATCTTCCGTCAGCTTGGGCAGACATGCGTCGAGCCGTGCAGGCATATCCCCCAAGTACTGCGGAAAGCTTGCGCGGAAGCCGTAGGCGCTCGTCAGATCGGCGCCGGCCTCTGCGCCGAACACGACGCTGGCGCGCTCGCGATCGAACGGTCGGGTGCCGTATCCGGCATCGTCGAGAGCGCGCTTGGCGACTTCGAGAGCCAGCAACTGCACCGGGTCGATGGCGGCGAGCGAGCGAGGAGGGATCCCGTACGCGGCGGGGTCGAAAAGCGTGGTCGGAATGAACCCGCCCCACTTCGAAGGCGTCTTGTCGCCGGTGCCTTTGGGGTCGAAGTAAATGTCGGGATTCCAACGCTCGGGTGAAACTTCGCGAATCGCGTTGCGACCGAGGACGACGTTCGTCCAGTAGCTGGCTGCGTCGGGCGCATCGGCATAGATGCAGGCCAGGCCGACGATGGCGACGTCGATCGCCGAGGCGTGGGGCTTCGTAATCGCGAACTCGACTTTCCTGCTGCCTTCGCTCACATCGCGGTGCAGCTCGGCGATCGTGGTTCGCGCCCGTCGAAGGGCGGCCACCTGGCCGATCATGAACATCCCTTCGCGACGCTGCTCGTCCTCGCCGACTTCGATGAGCTCTGCCCCATCGCGCCGCAGTCCCTTGGCCGCGATACGGAGCCTTCCCAGGTTGAGCTTCTCGAGGGTGGCCCACGTCGTCTGGGGGTCGTGACCTTCCGCCTCCAGCCGCGACCGCTCGCGGTGGAAAGCTTGCACGTATTCGCTTTCGGCGCAGCGCGTCTTGTGACCGGGCGCCGTCTCCAGCAAGGCCGTCCGGTCGCAGCGAAGCGCGGCCTCCTGAAAAGCGGACCGAATCGCGCCACAGGCCACAGCCTCTTCGGTGAAGAGGTAGGCCGTTCCCATTAGGACGCCGACTTTCGCGCCGCGTGCGGCGAGCGGCGCGGCAAGCGTGGCCACCATTCGCGCGGAGAGTCCGTCGTGGACGCCGCCCGCGAAAAGAACGCTCACGTCGTCGAGACGTTCGCACGAGAGCAGCCGATCGATCGCGGCTTCCCACAAGGCGAAGCTCGATCGTGGACCGACGTGGCCGCCGCACTCACGCCCTTCGAAAATGAACCTGCGCGAACCCTCTTTCAAAAACATGTCGAGGAGCGACGGCGACGGGACGTGCAGGAACGTGGGAATCCCGAGCCGTTCGAGCGGCTCCACCTGCGAGGGTCGCCCTCCGGCGACGAGCGCGACCGGAGGCCGGAGCTCGCTGAGGAGCGCGAGCTGCTCCTCGCGCAGATCCTCCGGCACGAACCCGAGAATGCCGACACCCCACGATCGCCCGCCGAGGCGAGCCCGGGTCTCCTCGAGCAAGGTTCGCGCGTCGGCGCCGCGCATGAGCGAGAGCGCGACGAAGGGCAGGCCTCCACCCGCGGCGACCGCCTCCGCAAATGCGGCGCGATCGCTGACGCGGGTCATCGGACCCTGCACGATCGGAAACTCGGTCCCCATCGCTTTCGCGAACGGCGCATGGGGGGCAAGGGGTTGGAGCGCCCGCGCCTGGCGGAGGTGCCCGTCGAATGCCGTGTAAAATGCGCGCACCAGTCGCTGTACGGTGCCGAAGCGTTCGGCCAGCGGGCGGGCGAAGGCGGCATCCTGCCCGAGCGCAACGAGTTGTTCTCGTGGGTCGCTCGCACCGAGCTCGGCAGCGATCCTCCGCCCGTCGGCTCCGGGCTCCGGCTTTCGCGCGTCGGGGCGCGCGTACAGGCGATAGCCGCCGGCAAGCACCGTCTCCGTGCCGTCCATCGTCCGAAGAGCGCGCCGCAGCGCTTCGGAAGTCGCAGCCTCCTCGAGCAGCGCGAGCTGTGAATCGATGAGGACCCCGCGCGCGCCGGCGGCGATGCATGCGGCGCCCGTGTGAAGGCCGATGCCCCCCTGCACCCAAATGGGAACCGACGTTTCCGAAACGACCCGCTGCAAGAGCACGAAGGACGTTTCGTCCCCGACGGTGCCTCCGGCCTCATGTCCTTTGACCACCAGTCCATCCACCCCTGCGGCCAGGGCGGCGCGCGCGCCCTCGATCGTCGAAACTTGCGCGAGAACGGCGCGATCTCCCCACGCATAGAAGGTCGTCGATGCGGGGACGATGACCACCGTCGCGTTCGTCGGGAGCTCGAGCGTGCGAGCGTCGAAGTGCTCCGGCATTCGAACACCGAACGACCCTGCGATGCGACGGCCGAGCGCGCCGAGGGCCTCGCGCGCCCGGCGCTCGTCGTGGCCGAGGTCGACTACGCCGAGCGCGCCCCCCCGAGCAAGGGCGCAAACCAGGCCGACGTCCGGAGCCTCGAACGGCGAGAGGCCGATCACGGCCGGAAGGCTTCGGACGACCGACATCTTCGAATCCCCGGTCATCGGCCGTTCGCGAGCGATGGCGGCGACGGCGTCAGCCGACGCATCCCCGCCTGGTTCCCTGAGGCAGATCCGCATCGGCCGCGCGGCAAACCACAACCGTGGCCCTCGCAGCGGGGGCAAAGTTTTTCACGAAACTAGCTCCTTTCGTGACGAGCCGGGTTTGTACGCCGTGCCGAGCATACGCTTGCAATTGAACAGAAGTCAATAGTGCCTGCGCTGGGCGCCGGACATGCGAACGCCTTCGCCGTGAACGGAACTCGCTCGGCTCCGCGGGATCTCGCGAGCCGATCTTGTGCGTTCGGGTTACGCGGATGGGGAAAGCTCGCGCACGATCGAAACCAAACCGACGAGGTTCAAGGGCTTGGGAAGCAAGAGCCGGTGCGAACCGCGCAAGAGCAGTCGAGTGGATCCGTCGGTGCCGCGACCCTTTTCGAACAATCGACGCATGCCTGGATTGGCGGTGATGATCGCGAGCGGGATACGACGAAGATTCGGCTCCCCGTCGATCTGTTGCAGAAACTCCCACCCATCCATGATCGGCATCTTCAAATCGAGCAGGATCAGATCCGGAGTCCAGTCGGCCGCCCGAAGCAGCCGAAGCGCCTCTTCGCCATTGGTCGCGCCAGCCGTGAAGCAACCTTCGGCCTGGAGCAGTTCGCGGATGCCCTCCCGTACGTCATCGTCGTCGTCGATGACAACTATCTTCATCGCGGCTGACCCTTTCAGGAGCGAGCGCGTCGAAGCTGCCTACTCCCCCCGGCCTCCGACGATAGACGGAGGCGAACTCACCGAGTAACCGGCCTTTGGTCTTGTGATGAGCCATCCCACAGCGAGGGCCTCATCGTGCGAAGTGAGTTCGCGGCAAGTGCTGAGCTCGGTCGTGCGAGCGAGCCACGTGAGCTCTGAGCGAGGTTCTACTGCTCGGCCCGCTGTCGACAAAGCTGTTCCACGACGGATGTCAGGTCATCCAGATCGTAAGGCTTTTGCAAATATTCGTCGGCTCCCGCTTCGAGGGAGTGGGCGCGCACGTCGATTCCGCTGCGAGCGCTCGTCATCACGACGATCACCCCCTCGAGCCTCGGGTCGGTTCGAATTTCCTCACAGACGTCGTAACCGGAGATGCTCGGCAGGTTCAAGTCGAGGCACACCAGTTCGGGAAGCCTCTCACGTGCGATTCGAAGGGCCGTCTCGCCATCGAGGGCGCGAGCGACGTCCCAGCCATGCTGCGCGAAATGTTCCGCGATGAGCGACTGCATATCGGGGTGGTCCTCCACGACGAGAACCAAGGGCCTTCGGAGCATCGTGTCGGAGTTTGGCTTCGGCATGACCTTCCACGCGAGACTCGGCGCGTCGTAGCGAAGGTGGTGCTCTCGGGTAGTCGGCGTCACTCAGCCCAAGGGTGCCTCTGAACTCGTGACGTGGTCAGCGCCGTGACCAGCGCGCCGTGGGTCGAGCCGTCCGCTCTCGATCTCTGGATCGGATCACCCACCGGTCGGAGTTGACTCCGCTATCGCGCGAACCCATTCGAAACTGGCAGGCGTAGGGGAGGAGCCGCTGCCAGATCGTTTCATCGGAGTAGCCATAGGCCC
>DASWDH010000539.1:0-5193 GCA_036395495.1 Polyangiaceae bacterium | reverse complement strand
CTGCGGCAGTAATGTTAAACTGACCGAACAGGCGGATTTCTCGGTTTTGCGGAGCGAGGCTGGCCAGGGCGTCGCGGCTGGTTTCGCATATCGGGGTGATTCCGACGGCCTCGCCGTCGTTTGTGTTGGTCGGCGCCAAATCTGCAGATCGTGATCTGCCGATGCCAAGACTGCGGCAGTAATGCTAACGAAACGAGTAGACCGTGCCGTCGCGCGACCCGAACACGATTTCGCCGTTCGGCCCGAGAGCCGGCGAAGCTTCGATACCGTTGCCGGTCTTGAACGACCAAAGGAGTCTGCCACTCGCGTCGATGGCATAAAAAGTTCCGTCGCTCGCGCCGACGTAGACGGTGCCGTCCGCCGCGAGTGCGGGTGAAGAGTTGACCCCCCCTCCGGCCTTGAATGCCCACCTCAGACTGCCGTCCGCGTTGAACGCATAGAGGTGAGAGTCCTCGGAGCCGACGAACACGGCACCATCTTTGGCGATGGCCGGCGACGAATGGATGGCGCTATTGGTGGGAGCGCGCCAACGCAGTGTGCCACTCGCGGCAATCGCATAGAGCACGCCGTCATCGGATCCGACGTAGATCGTTCCATCGGGACCCACCGCGGGCGACGACCGCACCGCTCCGCCGGTGACGAAGCGAGTACTCGGAGTGCCGTCCGGCCGAATCCCGATCACGGAATGATCGTCCGACCCGACGTACACGAAACCCTGCGCGCCGAGGGCGGGCGACGACGAGATGCCACCGCCGGCCGGCGCGGAAAAGAGGACTTTGCCGTCGTGAGCGATGGCGTGGAGCTTGCGGTCGTTCGACCCCAAGTAAATCGTTCCTTCCCGGGTGAGAAGCGGTGAGGAAAACGAACAGTTTCCGAGCGTGACCGACCATTTGAGAACGCCCTCTCGGATCGCATAGAGATTCTTGTCGATGCTGGCGGCGTAGACCGTGCCGTCGCCCGCGACGGCCGGCGACGACCAGATAGGGCCGAACGTCTCGTAGGCCCACCTGAACGAGCCATCGTCTGCGATGGAGTAGATGCGGCGGTCGAGCGAGCCGATATAGACGGTGCCGTCGATGCCGATCGCCGGCGATGACCAGATTTCTCCCTTGGTCGCGTAGGTCCACTTGAGTGAGGGTGGTGTGGTTCGCGCGATCCCGTTGCGACCCGTTCTCGCCGAGTCGTGGCGAAACATCGGCCAGTGCGGGACCTCGGGACCCACCATGCCGGTACCGACGAGCCGCACGTCGGACTTGGGGGTCGCACCCCCCGACGATGGATTTGCACCGTAGTAAGTGGTGGTGGGCGCCGCGCCGGGGCTCCGGGGAGCCGAGCCATCCGTCACGGGCGCGCAGGCGGCTGCAACCATGACAAAGATGAATCCGCTCTTCACGCCTAGGAGATGCAAAGCTTGCCTCGGGAGTTCACGCGCTGCTGAAAACTCGTTCGGCGCAGCGTCGTTCGGTACTGTAGCTCCATGGTTTTCGGGCTGGTGCGGCGTGCTGTCGGCCTCGTGTGTGTTCTGCTCGTCGCCTACGCGGCGACGAGAGTCCCGCTCGGTCGAAGGACCGCCTGGGGGCACCTGACCGCCATCTTCACGAGCGAGCCCGCCCACGAGGCGGCCCAAGACGTTCGCCAAGTCGTCGTGGATCGCTGGACGGGCAACGCGCCCTCCCAGGAGCCCGTCCCTCGTGGTAAGACCCCGACCCCGGGAATTACGCATGTTCGAAGCGCTCACCAAGGGGTTTCGCCAAGCCCGTAATCGGCTCGCTGGTCTGACGGAACTCAGCGAGACCAACATCGATGCCGCGCTCCGCGAGGTGCGGCTTTCGCTCCTCGAAGCCGACGTCGAGCTCGGCGTGGTCAAAAGCTTTCTCGCGCGGGTCAAAGAGCGAGCGATCGGCGAGACCGTCCGCACGCGCGTCAAAACCGCCGGGCAGGTCCACGAAGTCAGCGCTTCGGATCGGTTCGTCAAAATCTGCCACGACGAGCTCGTGGCGATGATGACACACGAGGGCCCGCCGCTCGCCTTCAGCGATCGCCTGCCTACCGGCGTCATGATGGTGGGACTGCAGGGCTCCGGAAAGACGACGTCTGCCGCCAAGCTCGCCCGCTACCTGGCCAAGCAAGGGAAAAAGCCGCTGCTCGTGGCCGCCGACATGCAGCGCCCGGCAGCCGTCGAGCAGCTCAAGGTTCTCGGCGGACAAATCGACATACCCGTCTTCAACATCGCCGGCGCGACACCTGTCGAAATCTGCGCCGCCGCTGGGAACGAAGCCAAGCGCACCGGCCGGGACGTCATCGTTTACGACACCGCAGGCCGTCTCGCGATCGACGAAGTCCTGATGGAGGAGCTCGATCGAATCAAAGGCGAGATCGGACCGGAGAATGTCCTCTTGGTCGTCGATGCGATGATCGGTCAAGACGCCGTCAAGACCGCCAAGACTTTTCACGAACGCCTCGCCATCACCGGCGTCGTATTGACCAAGCTCGACGGCGACGCCCGTGGCGGCGCGGCGTTGAGCGTCAAAGAGGTGACCGGCGCGCCGGTGCTCTTCACGGGCATCGGCGAGACCACCGACAAATTCGAGGAGTTCCGCGCCGACGGCATGGCCAGCCGGATCCTCGGCATGGGCGACGTGCTCGGCTTGATGCAGGATTTCGAGCAGGTCGTCGACAAGAAGAAGGC
The DNA here is from genome assembly GCA_036395495.1 of Polyangiaceae bacterium. Lineage (GTDB taxonomy): Bacteria > Myxococcota_A > Polyangia > Polyangiales > Polyangiaceae > DASWDH01. The sequence goes on along the minus strand of DASWDH010000539.1, from coordinate 2,504 downwards.
CGAAGAAGACGCCGCCCGCATGCTGCAGGGGCAGTTCACGTTCGACGACTTCTTGGAGCAGATCCGCATGATCCAGAAGATGGGGTCGCTGCGCGATCTGGTCGACAAGATCCCGATGCTCGGCGGTCAAATTCCCGAGGGGGTCAACCTCGACGATCGAGAGCTCGTTCGGATCGAGGCGATGATTCAGTCGATGACTTTCGGCGAGAAACTCGACCCCTACCTGCTCATTCGCGAGCCGGGACGAGTCCAGCGCATCGCCCGCGGCTCCGGTCAGCCCGAACAGGGCGTGAGCGAGCTGGTGCAGAAGTTTCTCTTCATGAAGCAAATGATCGGCGATGTCGGTCAAAACATGGGCATGCTCGGAAAAGTTCCGGGCATGCGCCAGATGGGCATGGCCAAGAACCTGCGCAAGGCGATGGCTGCGGGAGGGATGCCCGGGATGGGGATGCCGGGAATGGGCTTGCCGGGAATGGGCATGCCCTTCGGAATGCCGGGCGTAGGCGGGCAGGGCTTGGCCGGCGACAGCATGACGAAAATGCGGACGCTCTCCAAGACGGAGAAGAATGCAAAGAAGGCGGCACGAAAACGCGAACGCGAGGCCCGAAAAAAGGGGCGCCGGTAAGAGGCACACTTTTCAACGAGGAGCGATGCGATGCGACGACCTGTGACGAATTGGACCCTGACATTGGCGCTGCTGCTGGGAGCCGCCGGTCTTCCAGCCGCTTGCGTGGGCGGTTCGAAAGGGACGAGCGCCGGCGATCTCGAGAAGCTCAAGCCTTACATTCTGGAGTCCGTGCCGGGCGACATTCCCAATAAGCTCGACATCAACTACGAAAACAAGATCCACCTCGTCGGTTACAAAATCGAACCCGTGGGGACTGCGGCCCCCGGGACCGACGTGAAATTGACGATGTACTGGCGTTGCGACGACAAGGTCGACGATGGGTGGAGTCTATTTACGCACATCGTCGATTCGAACGGCGAACGCATTCTCAATATCGACAACGTCGGACCGCTGCGCGAGATGAAAGAATCGCACCAAGCGCTTTGGCCGAGCGCGTGGGAGAAAGGCAAGGTCTACGTCGACGAGCAAAGCTTTCGAATGCCCGAAGAGGCGAAGACGGCCGATGTCGCCGTCACGACCGGCATATGGAAAGGGGACGCGCGTCTCAAAGTGGTGGGCGGCCCGGCCGACGGTGAGAACCGCGGGATCGTCGTTCGCTTGAAGACCGGCGCAGAAAACAAGCCCAGCGTCCCCCACACCGACGTGCCGCAGATTCGCGTCAATCGGCTCGCCAAGGGCGACAAGATCAACGTCGACGGCAAGCTCGACGAGCAGGCCTGGAAAGCGGCGGCTTCTACCGGCCCTTTTGTCGATGTGGGAACGGGTAACCCCAATACCTCGTTCCCGGTGAACGGCAGCGCGAAGCTCGCGTGGGACGACACTCATCTCTACATCGGTTTCGAGGTCGAAGATCCCGACCTCGTCGGAACCTTCCCGAAAGATGCCAAGGACCCCCACCTATGGACCAAAGACACCGTCGAGATCATGGCCGACCCCGACGGAGACGGCGACAACAACGATTATTACGAGATCCAGGTCAACCCTCAGAACCTCGTTTTCGACACCCAATACGACGGATACAACACGCCCAAAACGGAGCCCAACGGGCCGTTCGGTCATCAGGATTGGAGCGCCAAGCTGAAGAGCGCCGTCGCCCTCGACGGCACGCTCAACAAGTCGGACGACAAGGACAAAGGCTACACGGTCGAGTTGGCGATCCCCTGGGCATCGTTCGGCAAGGCGAAGAATCACCCCCCGAAGCCGGGAGACGAATGGCGCATGAATTTCTACGCCATGAAGAACAACTCCGGCGTCGCCTGGTCGGCCATCCTCGGACAAGGCAACTTCCACAAAGCATCCCGCTTCGGGCGCGTCGCCTGGACGACGGCCGATACGCCGCCTCCCCCCGCACCTGCAGCTTCGGGGTCGGCTGTGGCTGCCGCATCGGCGGTCCCGACGCTGCCTGCAGGCTCGATGCGACTGCGTGACGTCAAGCCGAAAATCGCTCCGCGCCCCGTCGGATCGGGCGTCCTCAAGCAGCCGTGAGATCGTCGGGGCCTGCGCCTCACACACTAATGCCCAATGGCGGGGCGGAGCTCGTACACGATCACGACGACGACGATCACCCAGACCAGCAGATTCACCATGAATGGGGTGTCGCGCAGCATCTCCTGGGTGGGACTCTCCGCTTTCGGACGCGTGCGCACGAGGTGAAGAAAGCGGAGCATTCCCAAAACCGGGTTGACAGCCGTGAGCCACAGCCAATCCGAGTGGAACATCTGCCGGGTATCGGGATCCAGCGTGTAGAGGATGTACGCGGCGATGCTGGCGCCGCCGGTAATGACGAGGGCGCGCCCTAGCGCTTCGGCCGTGTACGCTTCGAGGGCCGCGCGTTGTTTTTTGGAAATCGACAGCGCCACGGCGTTGAGCTCGTGAC
>DASWDH010000538.1:0-2306 GCA_036395495.1 Polyangiaceae bacterium | reverse complement strand
CCATGAGCGGAAAAAGCAAGCGCGGATCGTCGCTTCCGCTGCCCCGCTGAACGGAGTAGCCGACGAAACCACCGAACAGCGCGGCATTGAAGGCGAGCGTGGCGCGTCCCTGGGAACGAGCGCGCACGGCAAACGAGGATGGGGCCTCGGCCCGTTCGGGTCGCCGGGGGCCCGACTCGGGCGTCGTACCGGTGGGGTGCATCGTGATGACGTCGCGAAGCATGACCACGGCGCGGACGGCGAGATCGTTCGCCTTGACCGGCTCGGTGCGCACGAGCACCACCTTCGAGCCGGGGGCAACCGCCGAGAGCCGCACCACGGGGTCCGTGGGACCGCCCTCGAGGGCCGGATACACGACCCAACGATTTCCCTTCGCGGCCAGAGCCAGGAGCTCGAGGTCGGTCAGCTCGCGATCCTCGCGCGCTTCCCGTTCTGACAAGTCGAGGGGGAGGCCGAAATCTTGGATCGCTTCGTTCAAGATGACGTCGAGCCTCTGCCCGAGAGCGATCATGGCTGTCTCGCGTCGCGAACTGCGCCCGGTCGCGCCCGTTTCAGGGGCACCGACGATCGTCGTGCGAAACAGCAGAACCTGCGCGGCCGTGCGCGGCGTCTCGCCTTCCTTGCGCACCGGCGGCGGCTCGTCTGCCCTCGCGCTGCGCGTCGCGACGAGGCACGCAGCAGCGCAGAGCAAAATGGTGAAACGGACCCCTGTCCCTCGGTGCAGCGACTCCACGCCAAGCATCAGAACATCACGATGCCCATGACCCAAGCGTCCCAAAGATTCGTGTCGTCCACCTTGAACCGTCGTCCCACCGCGTCGATCGTGGGCCGATAGTTGGGGTTGGGAATTCCCGTTTGCGTAATGCCGCCGGTGTCGGTGTTGACGTAGCGGCACGCCCCGCTCTGACTGAGGTCGCCGGTGAAGTCCGGATTGCAGGGCTGGTCGGCGGTGATGATGTGGCTCTGCACGCGCGAATAGGAGCCCCCCGCCGTGAACTTGATGTACTCACCGGCCTGCCAGGTGACCGAAATCTGCGTGTTCATGGCGACGTGCGCCGATACGTCGGTGATGCCCGTCGTGTAGACGCGCTGCGAACCGGTATCGGCGACACTCGGGTAGGGATCGGTCGCCGTCGGGGTCCCTGCCTTGAACGAAGCGAACTGCGGGCGCCGGACTGACGAGGCGTTGGACGACCCGAGCGCGTCGAAGAGCTCCGAGTAGTCGCGCCCTTCGGACCGGTACGAAGCGCCCACGCGGGCATCGAAGGTGACGCGCTGGAACTGCTCTCGCTGCTCCCAGGGAATGATCTGCAGTCCCGCGAACACCCACCCTTGCAGCGGAGGGTGGTTGACCAGAGACCCTTTCAGATCGGTCACTCCGAAGTCGCTCTTGTCCTGCGGAAACTCGAAGAGCGTGCGAAAGCCGGAGTAGGGCTCGATGTACTTGATGCGCTTCGAGATCGTCGAGTGCAGCTCGAGACCGGTCGTGCCGCGGGTGACCCCGGGCTTTGGGCCGCCGTTTGGAAAGATGCCTTCCTCGATCCCGACCGTATCGCCCGCTACGCCGCTTCGGTTCACGTCCGACGGATAGGCGCACTCCGGCTGGTTCGCCGCGTGGTCGGCATTGCAGGCGTGCATCGGTTCCCCGAGCCCCAGTCGAACCTCGAATCCCGCGATCCAGGAAGGCTTGGTCTTGTCGCGGAATTGGTTCATGAAGCCGAAGTCGGCACCGATCGCCAGATATTCGATGCCGCTTCGCTGGGGCGAGTTGAAGGGCAACGAAAAGATAGGGCCGCTGTCGGCCGGCCCTCCCATGAGCACGATGTTCTGCACGGCCGCGCTGCCGGAAAGATCGGTGAGTTTGCGATCGTTCGAAAGGATGATGGGCAGCCTCAAGAAAACGGCGATGTCGTGATAGAGGCCGATGTCGATCCTCGTGTTGAGGCGCGAGGTGTTTTCCTCGTAGGTCGCCACGTTCATGTTGGACGCCGTGAAGAGCCCGGTGGAAGCCTGAGGGTTCTGCGCGTTGGCGATCGTGGTCTCGCGCCGGATGTGGGCGTTCTTCCAGGAGTACTGGTAACCGACCGTCAAATGCAGGTCGAATAGGTCCTCGCCGTCGAACGCATCCACGACCTGCGTCACCTCACCGGGCTCCGACAGCACACGGGGCTCGCCAAGCTTGTAAGGTTCATCGGCCCACGCCGAGCGAGCACCGAACGCCGTGATGAGTGCCGCAAGAGCGGCGCCCCCCCGGGCCATCGTGGGGAGCAGAAGGTCCCGGCAAGAAAAGCTCTCTCTACCTTGGA
>DASWDH010000537.1:0-15228 GCA_036395495.1 Polyangiaceae bacterium | reverse complement strand
AAGGTTACCGCGCCGAACACGCACCCCTCGAGCAGGTGGGGCGGCCTGCTCGCCCTCGGATTGGGTGGGCTCCTCGTGTCTCGACGACGCGCACGTCGAAGTGATTAGAAACCCACCGCGAACGAGAGCGCGGGTCTGATCACCGTCGATGCGTTGGGAAACGTCCGCGCGACGCCGAGCTCGAGGAGCAACCCGGTCGAGCCCGAGGTCGCGAACATGACGCCGAACCCGAGCTCAGCGAACCAGGGGCCGCGAGTCGTCCAGACGTCCAGCGTCTGAGAGGGAGGATTGACCTGGACCATGGGAGCGCTGGGGTCCTCCCGCACGGTCGTCTGAAACTCGAAATCATAGGGCGAATAGCCGCCGCTCAAGAAAAAAAGAGGCCGCACCGCCTTGTCGGCTCCGAACCAGAGGCCGATCCGCGCCTCGGCCAAGATCGGAAGTGAGCGGGTGCGGTACTCGATCGCCGGGGCAGCGCCGCGCACGACGTAGCCGACTCGAAAGCCGACAACGACCTGCTCGGCCACGAAGCGGTCGTACCCGAGAAAAATGCGTGTCGTCGAAGCGCCGGTAAATCGGGAGCTGCTCGGATCAGCCAAGGGGGTGCCGAAGTAGGTAGCGCCGTCGTCTTGCCGGAGGCAGGAGTAAGCGCGGGCGTCCTGCTCACTGGCGGTGCAAAAGTCGGATCCCGTCAGGATGATGACGTCCTGCACCACGCCCAGCGTGAGCCAGTTCTTTTTGCGGTTGTCGGGCGGAAGCTCGCATTTTTGGGCGGGGCTGCAGGTCGAACCTTCCTCGCAGTCGTCGTTCGACGCGCAGGTGTTGTCGCCGACTGCGCGCGCCTTGCATCCCGGAAATCCCGGAGGGCAGTCGCTCGGATCCACGCAACGTGCGGGTGGCGGTTTGTCGGGTAGATGCAGGGGAGCCGACTTGATAGTGCGTCGGATTCGCACTCGGATCGGCTTGGCCGACGATCCTTGCCAGGCGATGACCTCACCCTCGTCGTTGTACGCGCTCACGTAATAACGGAGCACCCCGGTGACGGTGCCCACATCGCGGCAAGGAATTTCCCCAGCCCATCCGGTGCCGCTGCGGATCAGCTCGAGTGTCGTCCATTCGTTGATCCCAAAACCTCGGTAACGAACGACCACGCGCGTGATGGTGGGATCGCTCGATTCGACCCAGAGAGGAATCGGCGTCAGCACCACCTGTTCCGCGGGCGGCACGTGCACGAAGCGAGACTTTTTCGGAGCGGCAGCGCTGCTCGACTGAGTTGCCGCGAAAAATGTCGCGATGCAGACGCAAAAGAGTGTCGAACGGGTCAGCAACGACCCCAACTACCATCGCAGGTCGTGGGCCTCAACTAGTGCCGTCGACAAAGAATATTTCTTACGCGGCGCGCGGTGTCACGTTGCTGTGCACCCAAGCGATGATGTCGGCAAGTGACGCGCCCGGCGTAAAAACACCCTTCACTCCCGCCGCCTCGAGTGCAGGGATGTCGTCGTCGGGGATGATGCCGCCCCCGAAAACCACCACGTCGTGCGCTCCCTTGGCGCGCAGCGCCTCGAGCACGGCTGGAAAGAGGGTATTGTGGGCGCCGCTCATGATGGAGAGCCCCACCGCGTCCACGTCTTCCTGCACCGCGGCGTTGGCGATCATTTCCGGTGTCTGATGCAAACCGGTGTAGATGACCTCGAAACCGGCATCGCGCAGCGCACGGGCCACGATCTTGGCGCCGCGGTCGTGCCCGTCGAGACCGGGCTTGGCCACCAAGATTCGCACCTTGCCAGAGCTCATGACGATTCAGTCCGCGGCAAGCTCGATGACACAGTCGTCGCCCACCATCAACGATAACGCCCCGCGGCGGGCCGCGCCAGGATGAACGACGACTCGTTTTCCGATGAGCGAGTCTTCCAACCTCCCGACGTCGACGACGCGGCTTCCCTCCATCAACACCGAGTGCTCCACGGTGGAGCGAACGATCGTGACGCCTTGCCCTATCGCCGTGAAGGGTCCGATGCGTGAGTCGGAAATGATCGCGCCTTTGCCGATGGTCACCGGTCCGCGCACGCTCGAGCGCTCGATGCGAGCCCCCTTCTCGAGACGCACTCGCCCGATGATCTGACTCTGCTCGTCGATCTCACCCGCGATCTCCGGCTTCAGCCAGTCGTCGAGAACGATGTGGTTGGCGATGAGCAGATCGTCTTTTTTTCCAGTGTCGAGCCACCACGAAGTGAGGCGAGAGAACTGCACCTTGCCTCCGAGCTCGATGAGCTTGCTGATCGCGTCCGTGATCTCGAGTTCGCCTCTTGGAGAAGGTTCTATCTGCGAGATCGCCTCGAAAATCGAGGGCCGAAACATGTAGACACCGACCAGTGCGAGGTTGCTCTTCGGCTCCTTCGGCTTCTCGACCAATCGGGTGACTTGGCCGGCTTGGTCGACCTCGGCCACCCCGAAGGCGGACGGATTCTGCACTTCTTTCAACATGACCGCGGCCGCGCAGCTGGTGTCGGCCTCGAACTTCAGCACCGACTCACGGATCATCATTCCGATCAAGTTATCGCCGAGGTACATGACGAAGTCCGAGCCGTCCAGGAAGGGCTTGGCCGTCGCCACCGCGTGGGCGAGCCCGCCCGGACGATCTTGTGGAATGAAGGTGAACTTGGCGCGCCACTGCGAGCCATCGCCGATGGCGGCGATGATCTCCTTGCCGGTTTCGGGCGAAATGATGACGCCGATGTCGCGAATGCCGGCATCGGTCAGGTTGTCCATCACGTACATGAGCACCGGCCGATTGGCGACCGGTACCAGCTGCTTGGCTCCGGTATGCGTGAGGGGGCGCAGACGTGTCCCGGCGCCTCCCGCTAGAACGAGTGCCTTCATCGCTGGGCCTCGATGAGCCCGAGCCGCTCGCGCTGGTAGACCGCGCTGGTGATTCGATCGCACCACGCGCGATTCTTGAGATACCAGATGACGGTCTGCTCGATTCCTCGTTCGAACGGTGTGCTGGGTTCCCAGCCGAGCTCGCGACCGATCTTGCTGGGATCGATCGCATAACGCCGGTCGTGGCCCGGTCGATCGGCGACGAACGTGATGAGCTCTCGGTACGACGATTGGCGCCCGTTGGTGCGAGGCGCTAGCCGGTCGAGCACATCGCATACCGCGTGGGCGATCTCGAGAGTGGTTCGCTCGTTCTTGCCACCGATGTTGTAGGTCTCGCCGGGACGACCGCGGGTCGCTGCCAGATGAAGAGCCTCACAATGGTCAAGGACGAACAGCCAATCACGAACGTTTTTTCCGTCGCCGTAAATGGGCAGCGGCTTTTTCTCGAGCGCGTTCAGAATGGTCAAGGGAATGAGCTTTTCCGGGAACTGATAGGGACCATAATTGTTGGAGCAATTCGTGGTTAGAACGGGCAGGCCGTAGGTATGAAAATACGCGCGGGCGAGGTGATCGGCCCCCGCCTTGGACGCCGCGTACGGCGAGTTCGGAGCATACTGGGTGGCCTCGGTGAAGAATCCTTGCGGACCGAGGGAACCGAACACCTCGTCGGTGGACACGTGAACGAAACGGAAGTCCTTCCGGAAGGCCACGTCTCGGGAAGCCAGCAAGGCGCGCGCCCCCTCGAGCATTTCGAACGTGCCGTTGACGTTCGTTCGCACGAACTCGCTCGGCCCGTCGATGGACCGATCCACATGGGATTCCGCCGCCAAGTTGAAGACGACGTTGGGAGTCGTTTCATCGAGAGCCTGGCGCACGCGTTCACGATCGCAGATGTCCCCCTGGATGAAGCGGTAGCGCGGGTCGTTGGCGATCGCGCTCAGGTTGTCGAGATTGCCGGCATAGGTCAGGCGGTCGTAGACGACGACCTTCGAGTCGGGCTCTCGGGCGAGCAGATGGTGAACCAGATTGGATCCGATGAAACCTGCGCCGCCGGTCACGAGATAGGTTGAACTCATGGTTGACTTGCAAGGTACTCTAGTCGAGCCGAGAGGGTCGTACCAACGGTCGAATGGCTTCCGACCCGTACGTCCTTAGCTTCGAATCGTCGGGGGGACAGGCCTGCCATTTCATGAACCGCGTCGTTCTTTTCGCCCATTACGATGGCCATGACGAGGTGAAAGCCTACGTCGTTTACTACCTCGAGCAGCTGCGCAAGGACTGCACGCGCATCGTTTTCGTCTCTACATCGAAGCTCGCGGAATCCGAGCTCGCGAAAGTTCGCCCTCACGCCGAGACCATCTTTCTGAAGGACAACGCCGGCTACGACTTTGGAATGTGGCAGCACGCACTCGAGCGAATCGATTTGCACGGCGTCGACGAGTTGGTGCTGACCAATTCCAGCATGTTCGGTCCCGTTTATCCCCTGGCGCCGATCTTTGGTCGTATGGAACACGACCGCTCGGACTTCTGGGCGATGACCGACAACTTCGAGTACCGCTGGCATCTGCAGAGTTATTTTCTCGTTCTGCGCAGGCGGGTTTTGACCTCGCCTATCTTTCGCGACTTCTTCGCCAGCGTCCTGCCGTACCGCGACAAAGGTCCGGTCATTCTGAGCTACGAGGTGGGTCTCACATCGTTCCTCGTCGAAAATGGTTTCTCGCCCGGCGCCTTCGTCCCTATCGAATCATGGACGTCGTGGGCCACGAGGCGCCGGATGGATCTCGAGCGCCGCTGGAACCCCACGCTCTTTTACCCCGCCAAGCTCCTGTCTCTCGGAATGCCCTTCGTGAAAATGATGTTGCTTCGCGACAACGTGGGCAACGTCGACTTGGCGCCGGTCTATCGAAGGATGGCCGAAGCCGGTTACGACCTCGATCTCATCGCGTTCGATCGCGCGCCGCAGCGACACCGAAAAGATCTGCGGGCGAGGGTACGACGGCTGTGGCATCGTCTCGCCGTCGATTCGGAGGGCACCTCCGCTCTGGGGCGGGACCTCACCTAGCATTACTGCGTCAGATCCTCGCTACCAGATCGTTTCATCGGAGTAGCCATAAGCCCACTAAACTACTGACCGGACAGACGGAACCGGCTAGCGGCGAAGCTGCAAAGGCGAGGCCTGACGGCCATTCCAGTCTAGTGGCCCAACTCCGACGGCCTCGCCGTAATTTACCTGGCCGACACGCGGCAATGGCCGATCGTGATCTGTCATAGGCAAGATCTGACGCAGTAATGCTAGTCGTAAGGGAACACGTGCTACCTTGCGAAAAGGTGGTCTTGTGGGGTTCGCACGAGTTTCGACGTTGAACCCAGCCGTCGCCTTGTTGCTGGGTAGCGCGGCTTGTTCCGTGTACGAGGCGGGATTGCTCGATCGCGACGCTTCGCTAGGAGCCGCCGCGGGCAGCGGTTCATCGGTTGGCGCGAGCGGCGGATCCTCGACCACCGCAATGGGCGGTGGAGGAGGCAGCGGCGGATCCGATAGCGTGGCAACGACCGGTGCCGGCGGGGCCACAGGTACGGGGGGCCCGAGCGACGGGGGGGGTGAGACCCCGGACTCGAGCGGAGGTAGCGCTGGGGGCGGCAGCACCGGGGGCGGATCCGAAACCGGCGGCTCCGGCGGCACGTCGAGCAGTGGGGCGAGCGGGTCGGGCGGCGGCCCGGGTGCCGACGGCGGTAGCTGCGTGCCCGAGTCCGACGGGACCTTTTGCTCCCGTCTCGGTAAAAACTGCGGAGTCGTGAGCGGTGCGGACAACTGCGACAAACCGCGCAGCGTCACCTCTTGCGGCGTTTGCGTCGCGCCCAAGTTTTGTGGCGCAAGTGGGACGGCCAACCTCTGTCAGTCCTACTTGGGAACACCGTACAAGGGAACGCCCGTCAGCATCGGATCGGCGGCGATCTGGTACCGGCTAGAGGCCGAGGACTATGACGCCGGCGGCGAGGGGATCTCGTACCATGAGACGACGTCCACCAACACGCTCGGGAGTTACCGCACGGGCGCCAACGAAGGCGTCGATGTCGAGCAGAAATGCGGCGGCACGTGTCTCGATGTCGCAGCCATCGCTGCCGGCGAATGGACCCGGTACAGCGTCAGCGCCACCACGACAGGGGCCTACAAGCTTCAGCTCGGGGCGGCGTCGGCGAGCGCCAAAACCATGCACATCGAAGTCGATGGTGTGAACGTGACCGGACCGCTCACCGTGAACACCGGCGGAGCGACGACGTTCGTGGTGACCGATTACACGGTGCCCTTCTCGATGCAGGTAGGCCAACGCGTGATGACGTTCGTGTATGACGACGGCGGCATCGCTCTCAACTGGGTTCAATTTCAAAAGCAGTGAGGGCGCTCAGCTCGAGAGTGCCCTCGCCAGCGCGTCGCGCCAATCGGGCAGGGCGATACCCCATTGATCGCGCGCTTTGGTGCAGTCGAGGGGCGTCGCCAGCGGTCGGCGCGCGGGGAGGGGGAAATCCGCGCTGCGAATGGGCGACAGGGTCTTCGTCCGATGCTCGCTTTTCTTCGGGTCGAGCTCGAGAATGGCGCGCGTCCATTCGAAGCGGCTCACGCTGCCCGCTCCGGCTAGGTGATAGATGCCTCGCGCCGCAGCAATCGCATGCGGCGCGGCGCCGCCCATCCGGTAGAGGATCATGGCGACGGCCTCTGCGAGATCGCGGCAGAAGGTGGGGCTTCCCACTTGATCGGTCACGACGCCGAGCGTCTCCTTTTCGCGCGCGAGACGCAGCATCGTGGTGACGAAACTCTTGCGGCGCAAGCTGTAGACCCACGCGGTCCGAAACACGATGGCCGGCGCATCCGTCTCGGCGAGCATCTTTTCGCCGGCGAGCTTCGAACGTGCGTACTCGCCGAGAGGGTGGGGTGTGTCGGTTTCGACGTACGGCGTTCCCTTCTCTCCATCGAAGACGAAATCGGTCGAAAAGTGAACGAGCCCCGCTCCTCGGCGCACTGCCTCTTCTCCCAAGACGCCCACCATGTGGCCGTTGATGTGGTGCGCCACCTTCGGCTCGCGCTCCGCTCCGTCGACGTCCGTGTAGGCGCTCGCGTTCACGATCACCGCCGGATGCAAGCGAGCGATGAGGTCCCGCGTCGATGCTTCGTCGGCGAGATCGGCCTCGGCTCGCGAGCATGCACTGACCTCGGCGAAACAGGAGAGCGCGCCGCGCAGCTCGTAACCCAGCTGACCGTTGGCTCCGAGGAGCAGGATTTTCATCTCTCGCCGCAAACTAACACGAGCCCGGGTAGGTCTCCGGTCGATTATTTCGAGTTCGCCTGACGGTTGATCGGACCGGGCGGCACGGTCGGAACTTCGGAACGCAAGGGCGGTGGGGCATCGGAGCGCAAAGTGGCGACGCTGTCCGGCGCGGCGGACCGTTTGGGCGGAGGTGTGGAGAGCGCGGTCCAGATGTCTTTCACGTCGATAGGCTTCAGCAGCGTCGCGCACCCAGAGGCACGCAGATAATCGGCTTCGCTCTTGCTGCAGGCCCCACCGGTCACGAACAAGAAGCGCTCGGCGACTTTCGGCCGCTTGGATGCGATGCGTGCGTGAAGAATGTCTCCGGTCATGCCCGGCAAACCCAAATCGCAGAGGACCAGATCGGGCTCGTATTCCGGGGCCAGCAGCATCATCTCGGCTTCGGACGCGGTGGAGGCGGTGCGGACGTCGTGCGGCTTGAGCGCTCTGCGGACGGTGCGCGTGAAAAGCTCGTCATCGTCGACGACGAACACGCGCCTGACTTCCATGCGCTCGCTGACGGGAGGAGGCGCGGTCGGTATCTCCCGCGAGCTGCTCGAAATTCCGGTCGTGATGAGTTTGGGCAGGATGACGCGGAACGAGGCCCCTCCGCCCGAGAGGTTCACCACTTCGATGTGTCCGTGGTGGGCGGCGACGACGTCGCTGCAGATTTTGAGCCCCAGCCCCGTCCCTCGACCGCGCTCTTTGGTGGTGAAGAACGGCTGGAAAATGGCGTGAATGTCGCTTTCCGGCACGCCGGGTCCGGTGTCATCGATGGAGAGAACGATCCGCGGTCCCTCGACCCGCGTCTGTACGATCACCTTCGGGTTCGCCCGCTTGGACGTGGCACAAGCATCGGCCGCATTGAAGACCAAATTGAGCACGACCTGCACGAGGTTGTCGCGACGGCCGAGCGTGTAGCAACCCCCGGCGTAGTCTTCCACCAACGAGATCCCCCGACCCTTCAGCGCGCTTCGCGCAATTCCGAGGCCTTCGCGCGCGACGGCGCCGAGTTCGAGCCTGTCCGGGGCGGTGTCGCGGCGGCTCAAGGCGGATAGCTGCGAAATCACCGTGCTCACCTGGCCCGCGGCAGCCCTCATGTCCTCGAGCAACTCCGTCATTTCGGACAGCATCTTGTGCGCCCAATCCGATCCTTCGTCACGCAACTGCTCGACGATCTGCTGCTGCTCGGCGAGCTGCACACCGAGCGCCGCGACGGGACCCCGAAGCTCGTGGGCGACGGTTGCGGTGAGTAATCCGAGAGCCGCCATGTGACCTGCCTCGGCGAGCTCCGCGCGATATCCGAGCTCCCGCTCGACGCGACGATCGCGCTCGGCGGCGAGCGCCACGACGTGGGCGACGGTCTCCAAGAAAGCAGCGACCGATCCGTCGAGTGACGTAGGGTCCTTCGAGAGGATCACCAGCACGCCGAGCACATCACGCTGGTGTTTGACGGGTTGCGCGGCGAGCGCGTGAAAGCCCGACGACTGGAGCGCCTCCCGATGCTCGGCCTCGAGATCCGAGCGACCGACGTCGGGTAGGAAGACCAGCCTGCGCATTTTCGCCGCCCGACCCGCTGCTGCGACGAGCGCCTGCTTGCAGCGCTCGCGAGAGGAGGGGTGAGTCGTGCGATCGCTGGGTGACGATGAGGTCCACCGTTCGGCCACGAGATCGAGCGACTCACGATCCATCGCGAATGCAGCGCCCGAGCCGATACGCGATGCTGCAAGAACCGCTTCGAGCGCTTCCTCCAACAGACCGCCGCGAGTCTCTTCGGCGAACACGCGTGCCAGCTTGCGCAGCGCCTCGCGTTCGCGTTCCCAGCGGTCTCTCCCCATTTGCCCCTATCCGCGCATCAAGACTGCACTACTGAGTCAGATCCTCACTACCAGACGTTAGGTGGCCACCTCGCGGAAATTGCCGATCGTGATCTGTCATAGCGAAGATCTGATCCAGTAGTGGTACGTCGACCCGCCGAACCTCCGCGATAGGAGGCTTCGGGAGCGAACTAAACTTAACAGAAAAGGGGGGCGGCGCTCGCGCTTCAGCTACGATCGAAAAAGGGCAGCTCAGCCTACGTTTGACTACTCGTCTGGAGAACACGTCTTCGCCGAAACGTGGGCGCCAGTGCCGCGGCGGAGAGCAGGGCCAACGCAACGAACACGTAGAAGACGGCCGACCAGCCGAAAGCCTTGCGAATTCCAACCGTCACATAGCCCTGAAACAACGCTCCCACCGATCCCACGCCATTGACGAAACCGGTAGCCGTCGCGGCGGCCGCCGGTCCACCCGCATCCTGGGCCGCCGCGGCGGAAACGAGCGAGTCGGGACCGAAGAGCAGCGCGCCAATGAGAGCCATGATGGCGAACTGCAGCACCGGCGACGACGGGGCGACGAATCCGTAGAGGAGCAGCGCGCCGGCCAAGCCAAGCAGGCCCACCGCGGCCACCGCCGACCGACTCCACTTGGTCAGGCGGTCCGAAATGAGTCCAATCGAAATGGCGCCGATCACGCCGCCGACTTCGAACGAAATCGAGAGATAACCCGCTTCGACTTCCCCGAGGCCCAGCGCCGTATGAAGGTAATAGGGAAGCCAGAACAGCAAGCTATAGCGAATCAACTTGATGAAAAAATAAGCGATGCCGTAGCTCCAGAGTGTTCCGTTGCGTAGGGCGAGCGAGAAGCCGTGGCCGAGCATCGACGCCGGCGATCCCGGCGCCGTCGCCGAGCTGTAAGGCCCCTTGCGCAGCGCGAAAGCAACGATCAGCCCCACCGCAGCGATGCACACCGCCGGAACGAAAAACGCGCTGCGATAGCCATAATGGCCCAGAAGCCAGGTGCAGAACCAGGTGGCGATGATTCCACCGACTTGGTAGCAGGTGCACCAGAGACCCATGGTCGCACCTCGCGTTTCGGGGGGCGTCCACTCGGCCATTCCCTTCGTCGTCCCCGGCCAGCCGGTCGATTGCGCGAGCCCGTTCACGGTAAACGCAATGAGCAACACGGCCGCGCTGTTCCCCGCCCCGAACGCGGCGCAGGTCGCCGCCGCTGCCAGCATGCCCCCGGCTACGAGCCGCCGCGCGCCGACGCGATCGCCGACCACGCCGCTCACGAACTGGCCCACGGCGTAGGCGGTCAGATAGCCCGTGTCGATCGAAGCAAGGGTCGTCTCTCCGATCCCGAGCTCTTTCGAGATGCGCGCCTTGCTGACGCTGAACCCTTTGCGGCCCAAGTAGTAGGTGGCGTAAGCGAGCCAGGTGACGGCGAACGCCGTGCTCTGCCCTTTCTTGCTCGGCTCGTCGCTCACGCGCCGCAGCTTAGCCCAGCCCGGGGGCTATTCGCGTGAAGTTCTCCTTACGTGCGCACTCGCAGTGCAAGCGCCCAGCATGCGATCACGATGGCGATCGTCAGTACGGCCGACGCCAGCTGTACGAGATGCGAGGTTCCTTTCGACTTTCGCATGGCCAGCGTCGCCAGGAGCCCGACCCCGAGACCGGCGATCAGCCCGAAAAGGTGCGCCAAGAGGTCGGTGTGCGGACTCGCCCCGAGCATGCCGAGCAGGGCTAGACCCCCCACGATCGGCGCCATTTTTTGCGGCCAGGGGCGAAGGCCCTCTGTGCGATCGGCGGCCAACTGCGTGGCGGCGAGAATGCCCACCGTCCCGAAAACCGCGGTGGACGCTCCAATCGAAAGATGTCCCGTCCGATACCAAAGGGCGTTCATGACATTGCCCAGCGCACCGGCTGCCAACATCAAGAGGGGCCCGCGACCGTCCCCGAGACGACGGTTGACGGCCGATAGAAAAATGCTTCCGGTCAGCGCATTGCCGAGCACGTGCAAGGTGTCGCCGTGCAGCGTCAGCGCCGTCACCGCACGCCATAGCTCGCCGCGCAAAATACGCTCGCTCGATGCCGTGCCACGGTCGAACCAGATCGAGGAATCGTGGGCCGGGCCGGTCACCGCGTAAAAGAGAACGAGCATCAACATGACGAGCGGGGCGGCGAGCGAGCGCGCGTGCGGAAGGAGCTCCCGAGCGCGCCGCGGAGGCCAGTTGCGATTCTCGAGCTCGTAAAGGCGGATCGCTTCGACAGCGCGGGTGTGGTCCGTCTCGGCGACGAGCATGACCCAGCCTTCACCCGAGGATCGAACGGCGTGCGCAATTCCCATCGACGAGAGCACAAGCGCCCACTCGCGCACGTGCCGAGCCTCGTGAATGGGGCCGATGATGCCCGTCCCCGAAGCGCCATTGGAGGATAAGCTGGAAAAGGGCAGGGGAGGTTGTGCCACGGAGAGCACCATAAGCATGAATCCGAGCAAAACCAGGGTCGGCCGGCCAGCTGCCATGATCGATCTGGCCCCGAGAAATTGACGGCAGTAATGCTAGATGGCCGATGCTGAGGTTCTCTCGAGACGCCCTCGTTTACCTGCTCGCGTTCGCGCTGGTGGCGGCGCTCATCAGCATCGTATGCCTCTGGTTGTTGCGCACGACCTATGCGGGGGTGAGCGACGAAGGGGCCGTACAGGTAGGCATTGCCTCCTATGGAAGCTATCTGCGTTGGGTTGCACGCTCGGTGGTCGTGCTTTCGGCCGTGCAGGTGCTGGTCATTGCGGCGCTGACGTGCGGGGTTCTTGCATGGCTCCCCGTCGTGCGCGCCCGCCGCTGGACCGCGGCTTCCCTGTTCGGGCTCGCTCTCGTGGTTCACCTGCTCTGGCTCGGAGCCGAGGCTCGGCGCCATCCGGGCCTTTTCTTGACGCTGCTCAGCGCCAGCCGGCTGTGTCCGATCTGGCTGACCACCTCACGCTTCGTGTGGCCGGCTCTCGTCTTGGCGTCGGCGGCCGGATGGGTGCGCCTCGCCTTATCGGCTCGCAGACCGGCGGGGCGCGCGCTCTGCGCCCTCGGGTGCCTCGTGATTGCCGCGTGGTTTTGGAAATTCGAAATCCGGCCGCCGCAAAGGCTGGCCGGCGGCTCGGTCAAGAATGCGCAGGCGAATTCGACACTCGGGCGGCATCCGAACATTCTGCTCATCGGAGTCGATTCCCTGCGGTCCGACAAGATCGACGAGGAAAACACGCCGGTCATCGCGCGGCTCTGTCGCGAAGCGGTCTACTTTCCCAACACGCTGGTGACTCTGCCGCGGACCGCACCGTCGTGGGCCGCCCTGCTGACGTCGCTGCCGCCCCTCGGCAACGGCGTCGAGACGATGTTCCCGACCGCCGCGCGGTCGCGCTTGGCCCAAGTGGCCATGCCGGCCCATCTGGCGTCGCTCGGATACTTCACCATGGTTGCGTCGGAGTATGCCGGCGAGTTCTTCGGTCGGGTGAACCTCGGCTTCGAACATCGCGCGGTGCCGCGGGTGGAGCTCGAGCAGATGCTCGGGCAAGCGCTCCTCGCGCGCCAGCCCATCGCGCTCGCGATGGCCGGCGAGCTCTATACGAGCTCGGACGTCCTCCGCCGCTGGCTGCCCGGGCCTGTCCCCGAGCTGATGCGCGGGATCGCTTCCTTTTCTCATCCCTACGTCATCGGAGCCGACTTGTTGCAAGAGCTCGGCGCGAAGCGTCCCTGGTTGGCGGTTCTCTTCTATTCGCAACCCCATTTCCCCTACACGTCGTCGAGCCCCTTTTACGAGCGCCGCACCGTCGCCGGTTCGGATCCCGCACTTCGATTCGGCAAGGATGTCGCACGCGGCGAAGTCAAGACCGCCGCCGATCGAGCGCAGATCGAAGCGCTGTACCGGGGCGCATTGGCGGAGACCGACAGCGCGCTCGGCGATCTTCTGGATTACCTTCAATCGGCTGGTGAGCTCGACGACACCATCGTGATCTTGACGGCTGACCACGGCGAGGGGCTCTACGACTGTCCTGGCTGCGTCGGGCACGGCGACAACCTCCACGGCATGGCGACGCTGACGGTGCCTCTTGCTTTTCGGCTACCGCGCCGGCGCTTCGAAGGTGCCGTTGCCAGAAAAGTGGAGGGCTACGTTTCGCAGCTCGACGTGTACCCGACCGTTCTCAACCTGCTGCAGGTGGACCGTCTTGCGACGCAAGAAGGTGTCGCATTGCTGACGCCGCACGGACGACCGGTGAATTTGCCCGCCGATCGCACCTTCTTTGCCGAGACCGGTGAATGGTTGTGGCCCACCTCCGCCGTTCCCGCCGACCGCATCACGTACCCGCCCATCACCGGGCTTGCCTCGCTCGAAGAAGGGAGAATCGTCATCGACGAGCGTTATCTTCCGGTCATTCGGGCAGCCAAACATCGCACGGCGCTGCTTCCCCCTTTCAAGATGGTGTACCGTCCCGGGCGCGAGGCGGCGCACTGGTCGCTCTACGATATCGTGCACGACCCGCTCGAGGAGCACGACATCAGTGCCAGCCGGCCGCTCGTCGAGCAGCAATTGCGATCGGCGCTCGTCCACTCGGTCCTGCGCTTTTCTCACATGGTTCCGTCGGGCGATTACTTCCTGACCCGGCCCCCCGCCCCGCTCGAGGAGTACTACTGATGGTCGCCCCCTACGCCTACGTGGTGGAATATCGAGCCGTCGACGCCTGCTTTCCCCCCGACTGCAAGATCGACGGTAGCGCGACCTTTGGGCGGGCGGAAAGCGAGCCCCAGGGAACGAAGGGAGCTTACGTTGCGTTCGGGACCGACAAGCACGAGCTGTTCGCCAAACGGGGGTTGATCCTCGAGCCCGCCAAAGACTTTTCTTTCACATTGCCCGCCGTGCAAGGCGAATCCGTCTTCGACATGAGCCTGGCGGCCGCGAGCGCGTCCGGAGGCTCTTTCCGCGCAGTGCTGGAGGTGCTCGCCGGCCAGCGTGCGATCGCGAGCTACCCCCTGCAGGGCACGACCGAGAGGTTCGAACCGCGCACCGATCCTGCCGAATTGGGACGCCAGGAGAAATTCTTCTCTCACGTGCGACAAGCGTTGCCGCCGAGGACCGAGCCACTCACCCTCGTGGTCCGCAACGTGGGCGACGTGCCGCTCGGCATCGGGGCTCCCGTCGTTCTACGGCGGGTGGAGGGGAGGGGCGCTCGTCAAGCTTTCATGGTTTTTTTCGATGCCGTTCCCTATCCACTTTTCGAGCAACTGTACCGAGGTGATGCCGGTGAGGGCGCCAAGTGGATTTCGGAATGGGTCGCTCAGGGCACCTTCTTTTCTCAAGCCATCTCGCCGGGACAGTTGACCGGTTCGTTCGTGCGCCGGTTCTTCCGGGGCGATTACTACTCGCTCGACGGCGATCCCTCGCTCGCCGGCCGCGGTTTCGACGAGACGCCGCCGGCGCGGGCACCGGGGCCGGTTGCGCGCCTGGCCGAGCAGGGGTTCGTCACCCAGGCGATCGCCTCGAACCTCTACTTGTCGCCGGTGCTATCGCGGATCGGCTTCGATCACGACTACAACATCGAGTCGACGCTGGAGCTGCAGATTCACCCCCCGGTGCTGGCGAGGAGAATCGCCGACGAGATCGACAGGTACAGCGACACCGACGCGCTGTTCGTCATCTGGTACGCCAATACCCATGCTCCTTGGCGCGATGTCCAGCGTGACGCGCCGCCCATTCGAACGGCGATGCCCGACCAAGATCTCGACAAGGGGGTGCTCGAGCCGGTGTGGAAGAACCTTCTCGAGGCGGTCGATTCGCTTCACCAGGTGGTCGACCGAGCCGAGAAGCAAAGTGAAGGCACCGATCGGATCTGGATCCTCTCTGCCGACCATGGTCACACCTTCCGCCTCGCTTCGCGTGCTCGGCCTTGGCGACTGACCGACGAGCCGGTCAACGACGGGCACATGCACTGCTGTCTTGCGACGCAGCAAGAAGCCCGCACTCCCCTCATGATCGTCGGCGAAAGCCGGGCGCCCGCCGCGGCGGTGCATCGGACCATCGCCGATCCGGTCTCCACGCTGGCGGCCTGGGGCCTCATCGAGCAGCGGTTCGGTGTCGATCTCGACCTGCCCAAGACCAGCGCCTTTCAACTCCCTCACGCCGAACGCCCGGCGTTCGACGACGGCATTTTCGTCTCGATGGGTAACAGCGGATCGCTGTTC
>DASWDH010000536.1:0-7992 GCA_036395495.1 Polyangiaceae bacterium | reverse complement strand
AAATCGACGAGGGGCACCTGCGACAAGTCGCCGCGCACCTCGCCCTGCGACGCTTCGACGGGCACCGTCCGAGGAGGCGCTGCCACGATCTTCGCGATGAGGTCCTGCAGATTGTGGCGCGCCACGTATCCGGGCGGTATCTCGCCCCTTTCCGTTCCCGCCACGAGAACGAGCGATGGCACCGCAGCGAGCTCGGGATCCGCCTTGAGCTGCTCGACGAGCTCGTTCGGGTGGCCGAGCGCTACCGACGCCACGATCATGTCGGGCCGCACCTGCTTGGCCCGCTCGATCGCACTATCGATGTTGTCCGCCAACACCACGGTGAAGCCTTTGCCGCGGAGCGCCGCGGAAAGCTCGCCCAAGGCATCGACGTCCGGATCGACGAGAAGAACTCTGCGCGCCATGGGCCCTCAATCCAGAAGTCGTACGCCGGCGGTCTGGCCGGAGCGGAGCGTCACCAGATCGACCAGGATCGGATCGGAGCCGTGAACGCCTCGCATGCCAACGCCATCCGAACGCCCCACCAGCAGATAGGCGCCGTGCTCGGCGATCACCGTGAGCACCTGCAGATCTGCGCAACCCGCCGCCCCGCGCACGTCGAGGATGTGGAGGGAGAGCCCCTCGCGGTCGTGGCCGAGGTGCGCGCGCACCGAGGAGCTCAATCCGAGCTCGGGATGGTGCGCCACCGCCACGAAAGTCGGGCCCCCTCGCATCGCCTCGGAGACGGCGGCGATCGCCAGGTCAATCGCGTCGCGCAGCGACAACTCGATGGCCCGAGCCCCCTCGAAATCCGGGTCGCCCGAGGTTTGGGCACTGCGAACCATGAGCTCGTCGATCAGGTCCGAGAGCGACAACCGGTTGCCGATCGAACGCACGATCGATCGCCGCGACATCTCGGCGCGCCTTTTCGCGCCCCGCAGCAGCTTCGAAAGGTCGGTCCCATCGTGTGGATAGGTAGCGACACCGATGGTGAGCCCCTCGGGCATGCCGCCGGCCGCCGGCTGACCCGCTCGCGCGGCGGCCGATTGCAAAACGCGCCGTCGGCAGCTTTGCGCTCCGACCCCTCCGGTCTCCGGCATCAGCAGGTAGAACTCGTGCTCGTCGACGCGGGCCAGCACGTCGGTGTCGCGCACCACGCTCAGGATGACTTCGGCCAGATCGGTGGGCGCGCTCGCCGCGTTTTCGTCGAGGGCAATCGTGGCCAGCGCGAACCTGCGACCATAGCGGCGAGCCTTGTCGATTTCGCGACCGGCAATGTCCACGAAGTAGGCGAACGTATAAGCGCTGGTCGTGAGATCTTTGATCGCGCCGCGCGTCGAGCGCTCGCGCTCGCCGAGCAGCGCCAGCGTGGTCGCGGCCTGCCCGGCCATGAGCTCGGCGGACGCGTGTTCTTGCGCCTGCCATGCGGCCGGCACCCCTTGCAAGAGCACGTGTCCTTCCGCGAATTGGCGGACGGCGAGCGGAACCATCTCACAGCCATTCTGCCGGGCGAACGTGACGAGCCCCATCTCGTCGATGAACGTGGGCGCGTTGAGAAGCTTCCCGCACGTACCGGACTGAATGAGCTCGGCCGATCCTTCGCTCGCCGGTATGTAGACCGCGCCCGCACCGGCCGCGGTCATCTCGGTGAAGATCTCTGCCAGTTTCTTGGCGGCCTCGCGTCGATCGGAGCACTCGGCGAGCGCTGCGATGCGGCTCGCGCATTCCGCGGCCCGGCGAGCAAAGTCGGCTTGCTCCTTCAGTCGCTCCTTCTCTTTCAACGCCGCCAAGCGCGAGCGAACTTCGGCAGCTGCGGAGAGCAACTCGTCGCCCGACGGAGGCATCATGATGAGTCCCGCACCACCGAGCGCGACCGCTTGTGCCCCGATGTGAAGCGACGCCTCGCTGGCGAGCGCGTACACCACGGCGCTCGGAGCGACCGCGCGCAGATGATGGACGAGCGCCAGCCCGGCGTTGTGGCCGAGGGATACATCGACGAAGGCGAGGTCGGGAGATTCCGAGGCAGCAACCGCGAGCCCCTCGGCAAGCGTCGTCGCCACGAGAACCCGGTCGTCGGGGGAGTTGAACACCCGCCCGAAAAGCTGGACGATGGGCGCAACATCCACGATCGCCAGGACCGTCATGGGCGCGGTCCTCAAGGGATCGTCACCTCTCCTTCGAAGACGAGCCGGGCTGGGCCGCGCATCGTGGCTCGAAGCGAATCACGCCTGATCAAGATTCGCAATTGGCCGCCCGGGAGCCGCACTTCGACGAATTCGTCGAACGATCGCTGGCGGGCGACGCACGCCGCGCCGACGGTCGCGCAAGCCCCAGTGCCGCAGGCGAGCGTTCGCCCCACCCCTCGCTCCCACACGACGAGATCGATCGACCCGTCGTCGGCGAGGCGCGCGAATTCGACATTGGTACCGCCGGGGAACACGATGGCTCGCGAAATCCGCGGGCCGATTTCGTCGATCTCGCCAGCATCGTAAGGCTCGAAGGTGATGGCATGGGGATTTCCGTTCGAGATCCGGGCCAATCGATGCTTGCGGCCCCCGAGCGGGATCTCGACAGCGCCGAGATCGACGAGCTCGCCCATTTCGACTTCGACTTCAGCGCCTCTCACCTTGCACGAGCGGGGACCCGCATCGGTATCGATGACGACGTCGAGCTCGGCGGTCGCCGTTCGGGTGGCGAGGTGCAATGCCACGCACCGAATTCCGTTGCCGCACATCTCGGGACGCGAGCCGTCGGCGTTCAGCACGATCATCGTGGCGGCCGCCCCGGAGCTTCGCGGAGGGCCAACGAGCAGCACGCCATCGGCGCCGACCCCGAAATGACGATCGCAGAGCCGCTCGACCGCGCCGGGCGGCAGCCGGTCTGCCGGCAGGTCGGCGACGATGAAGTCGTTGCCGAGCCCTTCGTATTTCTTGAACGAAACTCGGGCCACGCTTCATCCTATCCTCGTCGCACCACTTTGTCCCGCACCTGTCGGGGCAAGACACTTTCGACGCAAGCCACTACACTTCGGTCGTGCTCCCGAAGCGACCGATCTACTTGAACGGCATGATGGGGACCGGCAAGTCCGAGCTCGGTCGCGTCATCGCCGAACGCGCCCGCCTACCGTTTTTGGATCTGGACCAGGAAATCGAGCGTCGGGCTGGAATATCGATTCGCCAGATGTTCCGCGAACAGGGGGAGGCGTCGTTTCGCACGAAAGAGCGAGAGTTCCTGCTGCGCGAACTAGAAGATCCTACCCCCCGGGTGATTGCCCTCGGCGGCGGGAGCCTCCTGTCCCGTGGCACCCGTTTGCGAGCTCTCCAGCGGGGAACCCTGGTCACCCTCACGGCGACGCCCGCCGAGCTCGCCCGGCGCCTTCGCGGCCATCGCGACCGGCCGCTCCTGCCCGAGGACGATTCGGCCAGCGAAGCACGGCTGAGGGAGCTGCTCGAAACGCGCGCCGTGGCGTACGCGGAGGCGCACGCGGTCATCGACACCACTGGCCGCGCACCGGAAGAGCTGGCCGAGGAGGTCCTCGGCATCGCCGAGCTCGATCCGATTCCGGTCCCCTTGGGCGAGCGAACGTACGCCGTCGACGTCGTTCCCAACGGTGCCGAAGTTCACTTGCAACGCGCGCTGGATGGACTCTCGCCGAGCGGGCTCGTGGTGGTGACCGACGAAGTCGTGGATCCACTGGTGATGCCGCGGCTCGGTCCCACGCTCGCCCGCCGCGGCGAGCCCGTGAAAGTCGTTCTCCCCACCGGCGAGCGGCACAAGACGCTCGCGTCCGTCGAACGGATCCTCGAAGCTGCCATCTCCGCGCCGGTCGATCGCGGCGCGGTGGTCGTCGGCATCGGGGGCGGTGTGGTGACCGATGTCGCCGGTCTTTCCGCATCCCTCGCGCTCCGTGGGCTCCGTTGGATCGCGGTGCCGACCACCGTTTTGGCGATGGTGGATGCCTCTGTCGGCGGCAAGACCGCCGTCGATCTCGGGGCAGCCAAGAACGCGGTCGGTGCCTTTCATCAGCCGTCGCGCGTGATCGTCGACCCATCGTTCTCCGCGACGGAGGCGCCCCGGGCGATCCGAAGCGGATTGGCCGAAGTCGTGAAGACCGCCCTGATCGGCGATCCGCAGCTGTACCGGGAGCTCTGCGAACCCGGCGGCGCTGAACGCCTGCGCGATGGCGATCCGACGGCGATGGCGCGCGCCATCCGATCCTCGATCGCCGTCAAGGCCGGCGTTGTGGGCCGAGATGAGCGCGAAGCCGGCGAGCGAGCCCACTTGAACCTCGGGCACACCATCGGGCATGCGCTCGAAGCCGAAGGCGGTTTCGAGCGGCTCACCCATGGCGAAGCCGTTTCGCTCGGGCTGGTGGCGGCGCTGCGCATCGGTCGTGCGCTCGGCATCACCAGCGCGACGCTTGCCGCGGAAGTCACCGAGGTGCTTTCGCGGGTGGGGCTTCCCGTCGATATCGACCGCGAGCCCCTCGAACAAGCGCTGCGCTGGGTCTCTTTCGACAAGAAACGACGGGGCGGCGCCCTTCGTTTCGTGCTCGTTCGCGAGCCGGGCTCGCTCCAGATTGCGTCGATCTCGGCGACCGATTTGCCGCCGCTGCTCGCCCCTCATTGACATCGCCCCTCGGCGCTCTGGCTATGCGACGTCGCCTTACCCGGGATGCTGTGTTCCCACATGCCGCTCTCGACGGGATTTTTGGCGGGAAGCGCTATCGCCGGTACACTCCATTTCGATGAAGATCTCCCTCGGTCGAGCGCCCCTGCTCGCGATGACCATCGCGCCGATGCTGCTCGCGGGTGCTGGGTGCGCGGACAGCGAGAGCTCGATCTTCATCCGCCAAGCCCAGGCTCCCATCGCGGGGACGTCGAGTGGGTGCCAGTACGATCCTTCCCCGTCGGGGCTGTTTCTCACGGCGGGTACGCTCGATGTCGCGTTTCGCTTGCAGTACACGGCCGGGCTTCTGGTGGGTAACCAGCTCGTCGCGCGCGGCAACAGCTCGCAGCTTCGTACCGAAACCGCGCGCGTGCAGCTGCAAGGCACGATCGTCAGCCTCGAAGACGCGCACGGGACCGTGGTGTGGGGGCCGCTGACGGTTCCGGCATCCGGCTTCATCGATCCAGCCAGCGGCTCGACCCCGAGCTATGGCATTACGGAAAGTGTCCTCATTGGCGCGGAATTCGGGGGTGGTCTCCTGACAGAACTGCAGGGCAGCGCGGGCCTGGTTCGGCACTTCACGTCGGTTGCCAAAGTATTCGGGCACACGTTGGGCGGAATGAGCGTCGAGTCGGGTGAATGGCGATTTCCGATCAATGTCTGCTATCGATGTCTCATCTCTTTTCCTCCCGAGGCGAACGATCCCAAGGTGACACCCCAGCCGAACTGCGATGCTCCCGCCACGACCGGCACTTCGATCGTGCAGCCTTGCGCCGTCGGGCAGGACGACACCGTCGACTGCCGCATTTGCAAGCAGTTTTTTCCTGGTTCCTCGATCTGTGAGCCGCCGTAGCGCGGCTGGCCCGGCGCCGTGAATGCCCGGATCTTGCGCGGGACTGCCGCGGCCTTGGTCGTGACGGCAGCTTCGCGCGTGATCCAAGCATCTCCGCAGCTGAGCGCTGGTGTGACGGCCGGCGCCGCGGGTAAGGGTGATCGGTCGCAGCTCTGGACCTCGACCGAGCTAACGTTTGGGCTTCGGTCGGAGCTTCTTCTAGGGCGAGCGCGAAACGCGGATCTCGGCGTGGGCCCCTATGCCGAAGTGCTCACGACCTCGGGGTTCTCCGATTTGCAAGTGGGGGCGGGTCTCACTTGGCTCCTGCCGGTTCACCCCGATCTTCCGCTCCTCATGTCCGCGGGTGGCTACCTCGGCGACAGCCCAACCTGGGGATGGGAACCCGGCCTCGCCGGCGAGCTCTTTTGGGGCAGCCACAGCTACAACTACCACTCCTTTTACGCTCTCGATGCCGGACTCTTCGCGGGAGGCCGTTACGCTCTCGGGCCGTCGCGGGATGTGACGGTGCTCGTGGGGCTCCGGCTGGATCTCGAGCTCATTGCCCTGCCGTTCCTGTTGGCGTGGGGCGCCTTTCGGGGAGGCGATCCGGCCCGCTAAAATTGGGGCCCTCGCAGTAGTGCGACACTGTCGCCTGTGTTAACGTGCTCGGCGATGGAGCGTCGGACGGTGCAGCTCCGGATCGCGGGGCAGAGCTACCGCGTGGTGACCACGGCCACCGACGGCGACCTCAAGCGGTTCATCTCCGTCATCGAAAACAAGTTGGAACAGGTGAACCCTCGCGGCCGCGCGCTTCACCCGCAAGCGCTGCTCTTGGCGACCCTCGCGCTGGCGCACGACGTCGAGGAGGAGCGGGAACGGGCCCAACGGATCGAGACCCGCGCCCGCGAAGCTCTCTCTCGCCTCGTCGAGCGGATCGACGCCGCTCTCGAAGAAGGGGCCGACGACACGCAGCTTCAGGCCCCACTGCCACTGCCGTGAGCCGAAGCGCGCTGAGGCACCTCGAGGGGGAGCTCGCCGCCCTAGCCCGCGCGGGTCTTCTCAGGGACCGGCCACCCCCTGTCGATCGGATCCCGGGCGGTCTCTTGCACCTCTGCTCCAATGACTACCTCGGCTATCGCTCGAGTCGGCGCCTCGAGCCCTACGCCAGGGCAGCCGCCGCCGAGCATCCCGCAGGTGCGGGCGCCTCGCGTCTCGTGCTCGGCGAGCACCGCGCGCACGAGGAGCTCGAAGCGAGCCTCGCCGCGTGGTTAAACGCAGAAGATTCATTAGTATTTACGAGTGGTTACACCGCTAATGTGGGGACGATCGCCGCACTCGCCCAACCTGGCGATCTCGTCGTTTCCGATGCTTTGAACCATGCGTCGATCATCGATGGCTGCCGTTTGAGCCGTGCGCAGGTGGAGGTCGTCGCCCATCGCTCGATCGAAGATGTGCACCGCGTCTTGCGGAGCTCGACCGCGCGCCGCCGCTGGGTGATCACCGAAAGTTACTTCAGCATGGAGGGGGACAGTCCGGATTTGTCGGCACTGCGGGAGGTCTGCGACGAATGGGACGCAGCTCTCGTCGTGGACGAGGCGCATGCCATGGGGGTGTTCGGAAGGGAGGGGCAAGGTCGCGCGCACGAAGAGGGTGTGCGTGCCGACGTGCTCGTCGGCACGCTCGGCAAAGCGCTCGGGACTCAAGGTGCATTCGTCGCTGGTTCGCGTGACCTTTGCCGATGGCTCTGGAATCGCGCGCGCTCCTTCGTCTTCTCGACAGGCCTGAGCCCATTGCTCGCCTGCATCGCCCGATCTGCCGTCGACGAGGCGCGCGGTGACGAACGAGGACGACGTGAGTTGTCCGCCGTCGCCTCACGCCTGCGCGCCGGTTTGGCCGGTTTGGGGATCGAGACCGCGAACACGCGGGGCCCTATTCTTCCGATCATCATGGGCACGGAGGCCCGCGCCCTCGCGTGGAGTCTGGCCTTGGAGAAGCAGGGGGTTCTCATCCAAGCTATTCGGCCACCTACCGTCCCGCCTGGTACATCGCGATTGCGCCTGACGGCGCGGGCCGACCTCAATGCATTCGACGTAGAGCGCGCGTTGGACGCCTTCGCCCGACTGGCCAAGGAGCAGCGTTGACGCAACGGGCGCTGCGGCTTGTCGTGGCGGGAACCGGCACTGGCGTCGGCAAGACGCACGTCGCATGTGCGTTGCTCCGAATGTTGACGGCACGGGGCATCGAGGCGGTCGGCCTCAAGCCCGTCGAGACGGGGGTCACCCCATCGCCCGAACTGAACGGCGGTCACGAACCAGCGACGCTGTCAGACGCAGAGCGGCTCCGCCGGGCGGGGGGAACGTTTCACGTGAAACGTTCGCCCTGCTCGTTCGTCGACCCGGTATCGCCGCACCTGGCAGCTCGTAGGGTCGGCGAGCGCATCGAAGTGCCTGCCATCGAGCGCTGGGTAGGCGAGCACGCTGCCCGGGTCATCCTCGTGGAAACGGCCGGGGGGC
>DASWDH010000535.1:0-8913 GCA_036395495.1 Polyangiaceae bacterium | reverse complement strand
ATTCCGAGCCCGATGGAACTTCGCAACACCGATGTAACCACAGCAAAACGCCGCATGGATTCTGATCGCGGAAGTGTCCGAAGTCCCAGAGATCCGTCGCGCCGTCTCAAGGACAGCTGGTGAACGCTGCGAAGCGCTTGGTCTTGCTGGCGGAGGTCGCGTCATAGAGCGCCATTTTTTCGGCGTTCACCGCGTGGAGAAAGGCGATGAACGCCTCGACCTCCTTCACTTCCGAAGCGTCGGGGCGATGGACGATGGAGTTGGCGATCGTCGTCGTCATTCCCTGTTCGTTGCTCAAGCTTGCGCCGACGTCGGAGGCAAACTGGGCGATGTAGCTCGAGGTGACCACTGAATAGAGCGGACCGAACAGATCGGTGCTCGGGACGGCACGATCGTAGATCACCTTGTCGAACTGCTCGAAGCCGTCGGCATGATCGCCGTCGATCATGATCTTCATGACACGGCCCTTGGCAGGATCGAAGAGATCGGCCGTTTCCATGACGGTGGGACGCGTGCAGTCGTATTCCACGACGGCGCCGGCCGTCGCCAGATCGTAATCGCTGTTGCTCTTGCCGAGCGAGCTCGCAAACTCGAAGATCGCTCGGATATAGAGCAGCCGCAAATACGCGCGCACCAGCGGATAACCGGGCTTGCCGTCCGCCGCGCTGACGCCGAGCGGAACGACCGCGAACGCATCCGCAGCGGAAATCGCACCCGTTTTTCCTTTGAGTAGACCGCTACGAATCACCCCCGCCGATTGCACCGCCATGTCCGAGCGAGCGATGCCGTCGACCGCAGCCAGCTGGGCATCGGCGGTGAGAAAGAGAAGGGCGTGGGTGTCGCGCACGTCGAAGGTCGTGTGCCCAACCGTCGCGAAGTAGAGGCTTCCTGGTTGGGTATAGGCGACCGACTGACCGAGGCTCCGCGCAAAAAGGCCATCGAGATAGCTTTTTTGCGCGCCCATTTCGATCGTAGCCAAGATCGCGTCATTGGCCTGGACGCTTTTGGAATCCGGGATCGTCTTGTCGTCGACCGGCAAAAGGGCCTGGGTTTGCCGATCGAAGGAAACGACACCCGTCGCCGAAACGGCCAGATCGACGCGGCCTACGTGCCTACCGTACGAGCTCGCATTGAGAACGAGCACCTCGCGCTGGCTGGTCGCATTGGTGACGACGATGGGCTTGGGATCGTCGTTGTGTGCGTGCCCGCTCACGATCACATCGATGCCGGCCACGTGAGCCGCGACCTGATAATCCTCGCCCGTTTCGGGCTTGGTCGAATCGTTGACCCCCGCATGCGACAGACCGATGACCAGATCGACTTTCTCCAGGTTGCGCAGCTTGTCCACGACTGGTTGCAGATCGGCATACATCTTGGGAAGCACCGCATCGGCCTTGCCTTCGTCCATGCTGCCCTGCGCCGAAAAGGTCACCGGGATCTTGTTGGTCGCAACATGCTCGGCGTTGACGCCGACATATCCGAAGAGGCCGACCTTCAGCGCCCCCCTCAGCCCCCCCGCAGTCGTGATGACGCGGTACGGATGAATGGCGGCGGCGCTGTTCACATCCTCGCTGAAGTGGGCCGTCAGCGCGTCATCGGCCGAGCTGTCCGCGGAAAAGTGGAGGTTGCTGGCCACGATCGGGGGAAGGCCGCCATGAGCCTTGGCCGCCGTGATCGAGCGCGCCAGCGCTTCCGGTCCGAAATCGAATTCGTGATTGCCGAGCGTCGTCGCGTCGTAGTCGAGTGCCGCCAGCGTGCCGTAGTCGATGGAATCGGTTTCGAACGCCACCTCGACGAGCGTTCCCATCTGGTTGTCGCCCGCGCTGACCGTGAGCGTTTCTTTGCCTGCAGCCTTGGCCGCGGCTCGTTCGCGTGCGAGCACCGTGGCACGCCGCGCGACGCCCCCTACCAGCGTGCCGGTGCCGGGAGCTGTCTGCGTCGGATAATCATCGAGCTCGGGGCTGAAAGAAAAGAAGTGCGAGTGCTCGTCGGCCGTGAAGAGCAGTACCAGATGACGTGCGTTGGATGCGTCGCTCGCTGCTTCGGTTGCGGCATCCATGCCGGCATCGACCCCGACGAGAGGCGGTGATGGCTCGCTGCTTCCGCATGCCGAACCGAACGAAGCCGAAAGCAAAACGACGGCAAGCGCATCAAGTCGAAGTCGATTCATCTGTCTCTCCCATCATGCCGCCAGGCATTACTCTGGCAGATCTTGGCGATCGCCGCGCGTGGAGCGCCGCACGATCCGTGCCGGCCGAAATCCACTTGGCACCTGTTCGCAGCCGCCGTGTGGGCAAACGCTTACCCGAGGCGTGCAAAAGGGTGCACGCTACTCGGCTGGTGCGCTGTTTTCCTCGGGAACATGAGGTCATCCGACCAACGTCCAAGGAGCTATGATTCGCCGCGATGACGCTGCACGAGAAGCTCGGCCTCGTCGCATGCGCCGGCCACCTTGCGCTGGCGATGTTGGTGATCATGCGGCGCACCCAGAGTTCGCTCTCGCTCCCGCTGGCGCTCCTGTGCATCGATCTGTTCGTCTGGAACTTCGCCGACGTCGCGTGGGACATGACCGGCAACCGCGCCTGGCGCCAGCTCGATACGGCAGTCTCGTGGCTGACGCCGCCTCTGGCCTTGCACGTGGTCACAGCCTTTGTCGGACGTGCTCGAGCCCTACGGTCGGTGCTCTTCGTGACGTATGCCTTCTTCGCCCAGCTACCCTTCTGGGCCGACCGGCCGGGCTGGGATCTCGTCTTTCTGGGCGGCGTCGTCCCGACGATGACGTTCGCGCTGGTCCTTCTGGTGGTGCATCTCGTCCGCACGAACGATCCGAAGGAGAAGCAGCGCACCGGCTTGATGCTCTCGGCGATCGCGATCGGAACCTTCCTCGGCTCCAGCGATCTCTGGTACGACCATGTCGGTCTCCCGCTGCCGCTTTCCAACATCGGAACGCTCGCCAGCACGCTTCTCGTCGCAGTCGCGGCGCTGCGGGTGAATTTGATCTGGCGCGAGATCCCGTCTCGCGCCGTGCTGCTCGCTCTTGCCGCCGCGCTCGTCGCCCTGATCACTTATCACTCCGTGGTGCGCGCGTTCGCAACGCAGCGCGCGATGCTGGTCTTGGCGGCCTTGACCGCGCTGTTCGTGCTCGTTGCCTTGGGGCGCAACACTCTCTTCTACCGCGAAGTCCAGCACGGCCGAAGCGAAAACCTTGCCCTTCTCGGCCGGTTCTCCCAGCAAATGGCCCACGATCTGAAGAACCCACTCGCCGCCCTCAAGGGAGCCTTGCAGTTCTTGA
Source organism: Polyangiaceae bacterium (assembly GCA_036395495.1). Taxonomy (GTDB): domain Bacteria; phylum Myxococcota_A; class Polyangia; order Polyangiales; family Polyangiaceae; genus DASWDH01. Next base: position 5,621 of record DASWDH010000535.1, on the reverse strand, counting down.
AAGAGGAAGCCCGCCAGGGACGATCGCTCGATGACCATCGAGATTTTCTGGACCTGATGCTCGAGCAGATCGCCCGAGTGCAGCGCGTCATCGAGCAATACCAGCGCATGGGACGGGTCGAGCCGGCGCGAGCTCCGGTGGAGCTCAACGAGGTCGTGCGGGACGTGCTCAAGCTGCAGCCTTTCGCCGCGACTGAGCGAATCCGGATCGAAGCCTCTCTCGGGGAATCTTTGCCGGTGTGTTACCTCGACAAGGACCTTTTGGCGCTGGCGCTCGAGAACCTCGTGCAAAATGCCCTCGAGGCGATGCCCGAAGGGGGGACAGTGCGCGTTCGAACGGAGCGCGCGCCGGGAAAGGACGATGCCGTCATTCTGTCGGTGGCCGATTCGGGTGCCGGAATGGACGTCCGCCAGATCGAGCACGCTTTCGACGAGTTCTACACGACCAAGCCTCGAGGCACCGGGCTGGGACTCGCTTTCGTGCGTCGAGTCGCCCGCGCGCACGGAGGAGACGCCATGCTCTCCAGCACGCTCGGCCAGGGGACACTCGTGCGCGTCGAGCTTCCGATCGGCGAAATCGGCAACTCCCTCGGAGCGTCAGGCGAAATCGACGTCACGGGCAGGGCATATAGACCGAGGCGCGACCGGTCATCGCCACGTAGAGCCTGAGGTAGGCACCGTGTGCGTGAACGCCGGTGATCTCGATCTTGCCGGCGTCCGCTTTCAAACACCCCTCTCCGTCGCCGAACTCGAGATCCGTCGAGAGCTTGGCGCGAACCGCGTTCAACCGCTCGGCGAGATCCAATCGTAACGCGGCCCGAGCCTCGTCGCGGATCGCGTTTCCCTCGAGCGCGGCTTTGAGCTTGAGCAACAGACTCTTCGTCTCGATCGTGGGTTCGAGGTCCGGAACGCGCAGCTCGTTGTCTTCGACGACGGGGTGGCCGGTGAAAAAGATGTCTCCGTCGATGTCGCTATCGAATCCGAATTTGCGAACGGGACCGGCGATGTGCAGCTTCAAAACGAGTTGGTCTTTGGCCGCATAGACCTCGGGATTTTCCATGTAGAGGCCGGGGTACTCCTTGGAAAAATAGAGGCGTCCGTCGGTGAAAGCCAAGCTCATCGCTTTGGCGAGCTCTTCGTAGCGGGCAGCGATCGGCACGCGCACGGTGAACGGGCCCCCCTGCAACGTGGCCACGTTGGCAAGGGGTGGAAGCGGCACCGGATCATGCGCCTGGGGTGTGCACGGCAAGGTCACCGAGGGAGCTACGACCAGCGCCAGGTCCTTCTCCACACCGTCGGCGAGGACCGTCGGCCCCGCTTCGACGCTGAGCACCCTGAGCTCGGCACAGCCGCTCGCGTCACCGAGCGGCAACATCACCGGCTTGTCCACCCGCCCGTAGATCCGCGCCAGCATGGGCTTCCAATCGTAGGAGAAGTCAGCGAGCTCCTTCTCGACCGTCTTCTGGATCTTGTCGAGCGCTCCGGCGGCCATGTTGACGAGCTTGATGCGTCGGTCGTTGGAGGCCACGGCAACCTCCGTCGACTGGAAGCGCATGGCGTACGACGAGGTGATCACCGGCTCGGTTAGGATCCGAAAATCGAGGGGAAACTCCGCACTCGAGAGAGGAAGATCGACGGTGGCCACCAGATGCACGTCGAGGCCGATGCGCCCTTTGTCGAAGCGTACGGCCACCGGATCGCGTTTCCATGTATACCTGCGCTCCTTGCCCAAGATCGGCACCGTGCCGCTGCCGCTCGAGGGGAGCTTGCCGTCGAGTGCCTGCCGCAGTGCCGGCCCGGTGACGGTGGCGTGAACGACGACGCGCGAAGGACTCGGATCCGCAATCGGCTCACCGGGCGTGGCGGGCGGGCGGGGCGGGTAGATCGGCGTGAGCCCGGCACAAGAAGTCGCAAGCAAGATTGCCCCCACGAACCCAAGTAGCGAAGATCGTTTGCAGTGAGGCATGCCGCGTCAGTATCCTACCATTCGAGTTTCAACCTACGCGATGCCCATCGATCAACTTTACGCGCTCGGTCCCGAGGGAACTTATAGCGATTACGCTGCCCGCCGCTTCAACGAGTTCCTCTTTCGGACTGAGTCCACCGCCGCGGCGATCACCTACACGCGCAGCATCCCCGAGGCCCTCGAGCTCGCCTCGCAGAACCCCAACGCGCGTACCATCGCGCCGATCGAGAACTCCGAAACGGGAACCGTCGTGGCGACCCAGGATCACCTGGCCAAATACGACCTCATCATCGAGTGGGAGCTCAACCTCAGGATCCGCTTTACGCTGCTGGCCGACGTTCCCCTCGGCGAAGTCGCGCGCTTGTACGTGCATCCCGTTGCGCTCGAGCAATGCAATGCTTTCGTGTCGAAGCGCTTGCCATCCGCCGAAACGGCATTCACCCGATCGAACGTCGACTCGGCGGTGCGTTGGGCGGCGGCGGCGCCGGAAGAAAAAGCAGCGAGCATCGTGCCCTCCGATTATGCGCCGGCCCGCGCAGCGCCCATTCAAGTTTCCAACGTGCAGAACGACGAGCGCAATACGACGCGCTTCGTCGTCGTTCGGGCGGGCGGCCCCTGGAAAGGCGACTTTTCCCGCACCAAGACTTCGCTGCTCATCGAGCCCGCCGCCGATCGACCGGGGCTCCTCTTCGAGATCTTGAGCGTCTTCAAAAAATACGACATCAACCTGTGTCGGATCGAATCGCGACCCGCCCGCACCCATCCTTGGGCGTACGTCTTTTACCTCGACATCACCAACAACGCGGCAACCGAGGACGCTCTGCGAGAGCTCGCGGCCGGGCAGTGGAAAATTACCCTGCTCGGAACGTTCGACGCGCTTCCCGATGGAGGAGCGTTGCTGGACAAGATGTGAAGGAGTGGTGGTAGGATGGCTGCCGTTGCGCCGTACGTTGCATGGATCGCCAGCGGTCAACGTCCATCCCAACTGTGAACCTCCAACGGAAGAAGGAGTAAACATGGTACGTTTCTGGAGCACCTTCCTCAGCACTTCCTTCGCGCTCGGCTTTGCGGCTTGCGTCGTCCACACGGGACCTCCGCCCCCCCCATCCCCGCCGCCTCCACCTCCACCGCCGCCGGCCACCGCCACGCCTGCGCAGCCCCCCCCAGCGCCTCCACCGGCACCAGCGACGGCGACGCCCGCTCCGCCCCCACCTGCGCCGGTCATCGCGATTCCGCCGCAGCCGGTTTTTCGACCGACGCCCGAGCCGCCGGACAAGCCCTTCGAACAGACCCGCGGCTGGGCTCGCGGAAGGCCGAGAGATCTCGATGAAGGTCATCCCGAGGCCTACTGGGTCTGGTACGATGACAACGGTGATTGGCACCTGCGCGCCACGACCCACAAGAAGCTGCATCACTTCAATGGTCGCGTATGGGTCTCGGAAGGCACGCTCACCGACGTCCATCCGAACCGCATCGAGTTCAACGATCGCTTCCGCCTGGTAGGAAATCCGATCACTCCCCGAGGAATGGAGTTCGATTTTCACGTCCAGGGTGGCATCGATGGGGTCGACTTCCGCTTGAAGGACGCGAAGTGCGTTCACTTTGCTCTCTTCATCGACGATCATCAGGAACCCGCGAAGGTACGACTCGGCGAACGCGGCGAAAAAACCCGCCATCGCTTCTTTTCTATCTGCCCGTAACGAGGGTCTCCGCCTCAATCGGGGTGGGGTTCTGAAAGCGTAGGACGAAGCTCGTTCCACGCCCCACCTGGCTGTCCACATCGATCGTGCCGTTGAAATCGCCGGTAACGATATCGCGCACGATCGTGAGGCCGAGCCCAGTCCCCACCCCGAACGGCTTGCTCGTGTACATGGGATCGAAAATCTTGCCGATGTTTTCCGGCGTAATTCCGGTCCCCTCGTCGGACACCCGGAGCTCGATTCCTTTCTCCCACTCGTTCAGACGAAGCACGATCGGCCCGCCACCTTTTTCGGCGCTCGCGTCGATGGCGTTGGTGACGAGGTTGGTCACTATCTGCGCCAAACGGCTCGGCGAGCCGTAGAGATTCATGGTGTCGTGCTCAGGCTTGAGACTGAGCGTGCACTGGGCGACGCGCGCGGCGTGATTCAGCAGAAGAAGCGTCTCTTGGATCACCGGCACCGGGTTGAAATCACGAAATTCGCTGCTCGCCAGGTCGCGCGTCTCGGCTTTGATCCCGCGCACGAAGTCGGCCACGCGCTGCGCGGCGCTGTCGGCAAGGCGCGTCGATGCTTCCATTTCCGCGGCGATCTCGTAGTGGTCCTGCGGGGTGACGTCCTGTGCCTCGATCGAGCTTCGATATTCGCTCACCAATTTCAAAAGTTCGTCGAGGGCCGCCCGCACCGCCGCGAGCGGCGTGTTCATTTCGTGCGCCATGCCTGCCGTCAGCCGCCCCAACGAGGCCATCCTCTGTGAGATGAGCAGCTTCTCCTGGTTCTCGCGCAGCGCCTGGTGGGCCCGTTCGAGCTCTTCCATCCGCTCCCGCTGTGCAGCGTGCAGGCGCGCGAGCTCCCGCTCGCCCTCCATGCGCTTGAAGGCGGCGCCGAACTGCTCGCGAAGCTTGTCGTAAGCGGTGAAGTGGCCGGGGTGCGCCTCGAGAACGATGACCCCGAGCTGCTCGTTTTGGAACGAAAGCGGCATGGCGACGAGCGTATACGCGCGGTCCTCTGCGAACACGCCGTCCGGCACCAGACGGCTGGTGAGAAAGCTCGCGCCGATCTGCCCGGCGATCCTACCTTCGTCGTCGATCCCCAAAACGAGGGTCGACCATTCGCGCGAGTCGCGCCGATCGTAAAGAGACAAGTAGCAACTGTTGACCTCGAGACCGGGAAGGCCGCTCGCCAGCACGACGGCGAGCTCTTGGATGTCTCTCGCGGCGATGAGCGAGCGACTGATGCTCCCCAGCGTGTCCGCCCGCTGGGTGTCGAGGACGCGCTGGAAGGCCTGCGCTCTCTGCGCCGTGTCGCCAATAAGGACACGTGCTTGTTGAAAGAGATCCTCGGCCAGCGACCGGACGTCTCGATTGGCATCGACGAATGGCAGCGCCAGCCGGCGCATCGACGAGAGAGCGGTGTCCCAAGGCGAAAGGTCGGCTCCCGAGCGGGCCATACGGGTGAGCTGTTCATCGAGCGTGGAGAGGAAATGGACCGCGCTTCCTTCTTCGAGATCTCGGCTGAAGGCCGCCATCAGACGCTCGACGTTGGACCTCGCGTGGCTCGGTCCGAGCACGCGCGTCATCTCGGCGACGATATCGGGCGTGGGATCATCGATTTCGGTGCCGCTGCGCTGCGGCCAGGGTCGCACCGACGAACGCGCTTCGCCGATCGAGCGTGGAAAGCACCCACACGATCGACGCACGATGAGCTCGGTTTCGAGAACGACCTCACTCGGGATCTCTTTGCCCTCCAGTGCGTCCAGCACCAAATTGGCCGCTCTCCAGCCTTGCTCGTGGAGTTTTTGCGCGATCGTGGTGAGCGCCGGAACCACGTGGGCGGCTTCGGGGACGTCGTGAAAACCCACGACCGCCACGTCTTGGGGCACCCGCACGCCCCGTTCGATCAGCGCGGTCAGCGCAGAGAGGGCCGATGCATCGTTGAACGCAACCACCGCGTCGATTG
>DASWDH010000534.1:0-8306 GCA_036395495.1 Polyangiaceae bacterium | reverse complement strand
AGCGAGCAGCTCGTAGGCACGCGTGGATTCCGGCTGGACAGCGAGCATCTCCTCCACGAAACGAAGCGCCTGAGGGCGGTCGCCCATCGTCAAGCACAAGCTCGCGATTCGCTCGCGCGTTCGCTGGGCGGCGGCGTTGTCGTCGGTGATGGCTTCCAGCCGCGCGGCGAGCAGAGCCACCAGCTTGGGGGTGCGACCCTTCCGTTCGTAGAGACGCTCGAGCGCCGCGAGCGTCGCGGTATGACCGGGGCGAACGGTCAGCAGCTGCTCGAGGTACTCGATGGCCTTGTCGGCATCCCTCGCGAAGTCCTTGGCGGCTTCCGACGCTTCCTCGAGGAGCTCCTGCCGAAACTCCGGCGCAGCCGTCTGGAGTGCCCGATCGTAGAGGGCGAACAAGTCTTGGTATCGCTCCTGTGTATTGAGCGCGAGCTTCAATCGATCGAATGCCCAGCCGGCGCCATGCAGCTCGTGCACGCGCCAGAGAAGCTTGATGACTGCCTCGGGATCCTCGAACCACTCTTCTTGAAAATCGACGGCGCGACGGCCGAGCATCTCGGCGGTCGGAGCGTCCATCGGCTGCTCGAGCGCGATGCGATAGGCCTGTGCCACCGGTCCCGGCCGCTGCAGCGCTCGCGCGAACAATTCGGCCGCGTTCCAGAAGCTTTCGTCCTGCGGAAACTCCGCAACGGCTCGAAGGGAGGTGTCGAGCCCGGTTTCCGGCTGCGCCGCTTGGAGCTCGAGAAGTCGCGTGAACCATGTGTGGCGGCCGGTCATGAATTCGGGGCCGTCGGCGGGCGACGCCAACAGCATTCGCAGAATCCGAGCCGCGCGCACCGGCGTCTCGGCCTTCTCGCACGCTCGCTCGAGAATGCTGACCGCCCGTGACCGCGACGCGGTCCGCGTGAGCGCACGCTCGATCACGAAGAGGGCCGTTGCGTCGTCGGGAGCGGTATCCAGGACCGGCACGATCGTCTCCAGCGCCTCTTCCGGCCGATCCATCTTTTCGGCGAGCAACCGCCCCATCTGCAGCTCGACGCCGGCTTTGACATCGCCGAGCGATCGATCGCGGAGCTCGGCGAGCGCGGCGAACGCACCTTGTACGTCACCGAGCTCGGACCGGAGCCTCACGATGGAGAATCGCGCCAGCAGCCGATTGGGATCGACGTCGAGAACGCCGCGGTAAGCATCGATAGCGGCGGCACGATCGCCCACCGCCTCGTGCGCCCGAGCACCGGCCATGAGCGCCTCGGCACGATCGACTTCGGGCAGCTGGTGACCTCGAAAGGCAGCGAGCCACCGTTCGTCTTCGCCCCGTGCTTCGCTCGGTGCTGCCGCCTTGAGGAATCCCTCGAACGCATCGATGTTCGGCTGAGGATCTTCGGTGGCCGAAGCGATGAGAATCCGGAATAGCTTGGCCGCCTCGTCGACGCGCGCCGAATCAGCCGCGAGCACCCTGGCTTTGGCCGAGAGCAGGCTCGAGATACGTCGGGCGGCGGCATCGAAGTATCGTTGCAGTGCCGCATCGACCGCTTCGTTGAATTCGCGACTCGCTCCCGCGCGCGCGGCCCAGGGCTCCATGGCCACGACCAGGTTGATGGCCTGCCGTTCGTCGACGGCATTGCGCAGCAGGTTTGCATAGACCGCAGGCAGCTTGGTCAGATCGCCGCCGTGCAAATAGAGATCTACCAGCTTTTCGCTCGCCTCTCGGTCGCCCGGATCGGCTGCGGCGATTTTCGCATACAGATCTCGGATGCGTTCTGGATCGGTACCGGTCTCGGCGCAGAGCTTGACGGCGCGCTTCCACGACGCGAGCGCCGCGGGGGTGTCGGCCAGGGCTTCGGTCTGTAGATCGCCGAGCCGTTGCAAGTGAAGGGCTTGCGTCGAAACGTCGGTCGCGGCCACGATGCGCCGCTCGAGCACGTCACGCAGGGTGTGCGCATCCTTGCCCGCTTCTGCCGCCCGCTCGATGGTGGTCAAGACTTCGTCGGAGACGGTCGCGCTGGCGAGAAGCTCCCGATAATGCAAAAGGGCGCGTTCGGGATGGCCACTTTGCGAGGCCGCCTCGGCCATCTTGAGGAGCATCGAAACGCGTCGCTCGCCGTCGGCGCCGGGCAGACCGCGCTCGAGCTCGGCGTAGAGAGCGGCGTAGTCGCCTTGAGCGGCATACGATTCGAACAGAGCTTGCTGAGCCACGATGTCGTTCGGATTTTCGGTGAGCGCGCTGCGCCAGGTGGCGGTGGCCGCTGCCCTGTCTTGGAGCTCACGTTCCTCGATGAGAGCAATCTGGTGGTAGATCTCCTGCCGCTGGACGGGATCCGAGCATCGCTCGAGGCTCGCGCGATGGGCCGAGATGCGCTCCGCCGGGCTTCCCTGCTGCAAGACGAGGGCGTGTACACGCACCGAGAGATCGGCCGAGGTCGAGTCGAAGGCAAGCGCCGATCGGAAGACCGCAAGGGCTCGCGCGTTGTCGCCCGTCGCGAGCAGTGCATCGCCGGCGCGCCGAGCGAGGGCAAATCGTTCGGGGCTGTCGATGGGATGGTCGCCGAGCGCGCGCAGATAAATCGCGCCGAGTGCCTGAGGATCACCGAGCTTGGTGCAAAGCTCCTCCACGCGGTTCATCCACTTTTCGGTGGGCCGCCCGTGGGCGACCACTTCCCGGAGCGCGGTTCCGGCCACCCCGAGCGCTCGCGCCGATTCGCCGAGATCGGTGTCGAGGAGGTTGACCACCTCTTCGAAAATCGCCAGGCGGCCGTCGACGTCGGCCGTCGACTGCGCGCGAGCTTCCAGGACTTTCAGTAACCCAATCGGGTTGCCTTCGGCGCGGTAGACGGGCTCGAGCACCTGGGCGGCGAGCAGCCGATGACCCTCGGCTTCGAGAAATTGCTCGAGCATCTTGCGGCTTGCGTCGTCCTTGGGATCGAGGGCGAGCGCCCCCCCGAAAGACTCGATGGCGAGTGCCATGTCCCACAGGTGCTCGGCAGCGATCTGTCCGAGCTTGCTGAGTAGAGGAATCCTCTCCGCGCCGTCCGCCAGCTGGATCTCTGCTTTCAGGACTTCTGCCAGCTCCACCCAGGTCTGCTCGTATTCGAGCAAGGGAATGATGTGCGCGTGAGCCTCCCGAGAAGGCCCGTACTGCCGCAAGAACTCGCGCCAGACGTTCACCGCGGCACCTGGACTCTTGAGGCGCGAGGTACGCATCTCGGCCGCGCGAAAGGCCAGCTGTCGCGCTTTGACCGGATCCGATTCGTCCTGCGCTCTCAGCTCGAGAATCCCGGCGACATCTCGATAGAGTCCTCTCGACTCATAGAGCCTTTCCAGCGCATCGAGCGCTTCGCCGCGCAGCGGCGACGTGATCAACGTGCGCCAAGTCACGATGGCGTTCGCCGGATCGGACAGCTGCTCTTGATAAAGGCGGGCCAGGCGGGAGCTCGCTGCCAGGCGGGCCGCTTCGTCGATTTCGAAACGCACCACGATCTGCAACGCTTTGGCGAGCGCGTCCGGCTGCTCGAGGCCGTAGATCGACGCAAGTCCGGTCGCGGCGGTCAAAAGGGCCGCTTCGTCGGTGGTATCCGTCAACACCTGCTCGAACGCGGCGCGAGCTCCCTCCCTGTCGCCGGAGTCGAGGGAAAATTGTGCGAGCTCCGATTGGATGCGGACGCGCAAAGCGGGATCCTTGGTGTTCGCCGCCGCGTCGGAGAGAATACGGTAGGCGTCGCCCCGCCGATCGAGGGCAGCCGCAGCGTGTCGATAGCGCTGCCGGACTTCGGGGTCGGCGATTTCGGCGACGACGACTTCTTCGAGCAGGGCGATCGCGCCGCCCGGGTCACCGAGGCGATCCTGACGGAGCGCGGCGAGCTTCTTCACCATGTCCAGGCGGCGGCCGCCGCGGGCGTGCTCGAGCTGCGTCGCCAGCATCGACGCCGCACGCTCGAAGTCCCCTCGGCTTTCGTAGCTGTCGACGAGGGCGGCCGCGGCACGCGAGGCGACCGACTTGTTTTCCAGCATCTGCTCGGCGAGTTGGTGAGCGTCGATGTGGGTCGGATCGTGCGCCAGCAACCTTTCGACGTGCGGCAGTGCACGCTCGAGCTCTCCCAAGTTGTCGCGGTACAAGCGAAGAAGCCTCTCGCGAAGTGCGATCTCTTCGGCCGGTTCGATGTTCGTCCGACTCGCCAGCAGCTGCTCGAGCCATTTGGCGGCGTCCCGGAACCGGCCCGCCCTGAGGTAATGACCTTCCAGCGCATCGATCGCGACCTTGTCGCTGGGGTCGAGGCGGGCGATCTGATGATAGAGGCGGATGGCCTGTTCGCCGTCTCCCGGAGGGAGCTCCGCGAGCTCCGCCGCTCGGCGCAGCAAGGCAAGCTGCTCCTGGACATTGGTTCGTCGGCCGGCCATGGAAGAATAGAAATCGACGAGGGCCTGCGCGTCCTGCCGCGCCATCAAGATGGCTTCCATGCGCGAAAAGGCGTGCGGGTGCGTCGGCGAGGCAGCCAGAGCACGCCCCAGATACTCCATGGCCTTCTCGGGATCGCCCAACGTTTGTTCGAAGAACGTCGCGCCAAAGGTGAGCACATCGGCCTGGGCCCCGCCCGATAGCAGCTTCAGCTTCGGGGCGGCGACGAGCTGCTCGTAAGCGAATGCGAGCTCGGCAATTCGGTTGTCGCGGGCAGCGGCTTGGTGGAGCTGTTCCCATAGCTCGGGCGGAACGTTGCCCCTGCCGCTGGCGGTGACCAGCACGTCCAAGATCATCGGCTCCGATTCGAGCTTTTTCTCGATGATCGCTGCGACTCGATCCAGTCGTAACGGCGACCGGAGCGGCGTATTCAGATGTTTGGGCTGCGACGACATCTTCACCTTCCGACGGGCGCGATGGAGCGCCCATGAACACCACATGTCCCCACACGGGCCCGGAGACCGCGCAACGGAGATCGTCGCCCCGGATGGGCGTCTCTTTCGCATCAGCTGAACGGCGATCTACTGGTGCGACTTTAGGCTCGCAGGACCCGAAGGCCGCGCGAGTAACAAATGGTCAGATAAATGACCAGCGAGAACCAGCATCACCCACTGGGCAATACGGCTACCCATCGAACATTGGGACGGTGGAAGATCGTCGTACGAAAACGTGCTCGAGCTCGTCATTCGCGGTAAGTTTGGTACGTGCGGCTGTTGCAGTTCGAAACGATCCTTATCGCCGCGATCGTCACCGGGACGGCGATGACACAGAGCGCGCAGGCGGCAACGCCTGATGGCAGTTTGTCGCTCGGCTATCCCAACGCGGGGCGGCTGGTGGGCGGGAGACAGTTTCGTGAAACGCCCTACATGGTGATGGTTCCGGCGCATTCCAACTCGCGCGTGCGCTGGGCCACCTCCGACCTTCTCTCGGTCCTCAGTCGCGCCTCGCGACTCGTTTCCCGAAAATTTCCAGGCTCGGTCATGGAAATAGGGGAGCTATCGACACGCGAGGGGGGACCGATTACGTCGCACTTGTCTCATCAGAATGGACGCGACGCCGACATCGGCTTCTACATCGTCGATCTCGACGGCGAACCGGTACGCGCCCCGAAGTTCGTGCGCTTCGATGGAAGCGGCGCGTCACGCGACGATCCCACGCTGCGTTTCGACGAAAAACGCAACTGGGCGTTCGTGCGCGCGGTTCTCGAGGACACCCGTTCCGACGTTCGCCAGATCTTCATCTATGCGCCGTTGCGTGCGCGGCTTCTCGCCTACGCCGCCCAGATCGGTGCGCCGCGGCAGATTCGCGCCAAGGCCGCCGCGGCGATGATGCAACCGGTGAACGCGCTGCCGCACGACGATCACTTTCATATCCGCATCTCCTGCCCCATCGAGCAGCTCAGCCAAGGCTGCACCGACCTACCTCTTTGGCACGCGCCCGGCTCCCCCGACGAGTTCGGGCCGGAGCTTTTGGCCGAGGCACCCGGGCCTCGCGCCGACGGACTGCCCAGCGCCTTCGCGCCGGAGAGTTGGGGGCGCATCTCCAAACTTTGGTCGAGCGAGCGCGGCGTGTGCGACAAGAGCAGCCTGGCCTGCCAAAGCCAGGATGATGGACCGGTCTGTGAAGATCTCGGCGAATTCGGAGGGCCTCCGCCGTTCCTGCCGCAGATGCCCATCGACGGCGATCTGGTGGCGACGTCCACGCCATCGAACCCGAGCGTCCCGTCCGCTTCGTTGCTCCTCGCCGACGACGCGGGGCAGGGCCCCACGACCACGCAAGCCGAACCGACGTATTGCGCTGCGATCATCGAGCATGTCGCTCTGCGTTGTACGATGAACGACGTTTGGCCGCCGCCCGCGTCCGCCGCGCGCGGACTGACCGCTCCCGAGTGGCAGACGAGCCCGAGGGCCGAACGTCTGGCGCTGGGATCACGGGACGAGCTCGCGCCCGACTTTTTCGACCGGCGCCGTTTGCCGGGCGGTCTCCTGTACTGCGCACCCGACGAGGAACCGAACGCGTGCGAGCGCCCGATGGCCGTCCTCGCAAGCAAGGCCGAACCCGATCCTGCGTCGGATACGCGCGGGGGCCGCAGCATCCTTCAGTAAGCTGAAAGCGGAAATCTAGCGGCAGCCTCCGGTGCCTGCGGGAGGCGCGGCAGGGATCGGCTGAGCATTGGGACAAGAGAAATCGAACATGTCCAGGAGCGCGTCGCTGTTGGCATCGCGCGCGGTCAGCGCCGGCAGATCGAACACCGTTTCGATGAAGCGTGTCATCGACGTGTGCTCGTGCACGACGTGCGAAACGTAGTGACGCCGCGCCCATGGGGAGATCATCACCATAGGGACGCGCACCCCGAGCTCGAAGAACTGGGCTTGCGATGGCGCCGGCGGACACCCGTGGGGCGGTGGGACGTGATCGGCGAAACCACCCGCCTCGTCGTAGGCCCAGATGAGCGCCGTGCTCGGCCAGAGTGGGCTCGATACGACCGCTTGGTAGATATCGCGCGTCCATTTCTCGCCGACCTGAACGTCGGCCATCGGGTGCTCGTCCTCCACGCATTGCAGGGAGTCGACGAAAGAAACGGCCGGCAGCGTGCCATCGGCGAGCGCGGCCATCAGTTCGGCGACGGTGCGGATATTGGCTGCATGCGCCTTCTGCCAATCTGGCCCTAGGGCCGATTCGAACGGATCTGCGTAATCCGTGTAGGCGGCCCAAGACAGACACTTGCTCTCCAAGCGGTCCATCAGGCTAGGCACGGTGAGAGCGGGGAAGCCGCACCCAGTGCAGGTGACTCCGTCCGACGTCGCCAGGACCAGGTAGTCGCGGTTCGGGTGCGTGCCGGAGAGAACCGAAGGGAAATAGCGGTCGGCAACGGCAAACGTGTTGGCGAGAAAGTAATAAAACGGGAGATCGGACGCTGCGTAGTAACCCATCGCGAAGTGACCATCGGACCCCGTCGAGTTCGCGGCGTTGACGACGAAGCCGTCCATTTTTCCATCGTTCACGCTGAAGTGCATGCCCTCCCAGCTGTGACCGGGATCATAGGGAACGCAGGTCGTGACCTCGTGATAGGGCTTCACCGCGACAGCGGCGTTGTCCAGGTTGACGAACGTGGTGGGAACCGCTTCCGCCCCGGGTTGGCCGGACAGGGGCAACTGTCCCAAGTACGCATCGTACGAACGGTTCTCCTTGAGCAGCACGATGATGTGCCGAATGGGGATGGCGTTCTGTTCTTCCGGTGAGAGACCGAGCGTAACTCGGGGCATGTCCCCTGCGTGGAAAGCGCAAGACGCACGGGAGACCGCCAGCGGGTCGATCGCAATGGGGCTGGGGCAGGTCGAAGCTTCGTGGCTGGTGGCGGCATCACCGCCGACGAGCTGGCCGGTGCACTTGGCGTCACTCGCCACGCCGCCTCCGCCGGCGGGGGAGCGGTGTCGTCCCCGCCGCAAGCGACGAGCAAGCCGGCGAGTGCTCCCCAGCCATGCCCGACAGCGCGCACGCAGTGTCTACGCTTTCTGAACCGATTCGACGGCCAGACGGATGGGGGCCGAAGGGCCGAGCAGAATGCCCCGTTGCGCGAGCTTGGGCAGCGCGCCGGTGCGGCGAAGCCCCATCCGATGCAGAACGATCGGAAGGACGACCTTCATCTCGTAGAGCGAAAAGGCCATCCCGAGACACGTACGTACGCCGCCGCCGAACGGAAGCCATTCCGTCGGGCGCGGCTTCTTTTCGATGAATCGCATCGGGTCGAATCGGAGCGGGTCCGGCCACACCTTGGGGTCGCGCTGAATGTGGTAGATGTTCGGCGACACCACGACCCCCTCCGGTAGTGCGTAGCCCGCGATCGTCGTCGCTT
>DASWDH010000533.1:0-3747 GCA_036395495.1 Polyangiaceae bacterium | reverse complement strand
GCACCCCAGCCGACGGGCCGATGATCGACGAAAAGGGTGAGATCTTGATCCAGCGAGGCGACGGCGTGCCCGACCACGCTCACTGGGTCGTCACCGACATCAGCGAGGTACCGGGCCCCTGGAACCCGCGGCGGCCCGACTGGAACACGATTTTGGTCAATCACGATTTCGGCAAACGTCCGCCGGCCAGCCGAACCGATCTCGTCTCGCAGTGGGAGCTCACGCGAAAGGTCGCCAGCGTGTTGAGCCCTCCCGATGGGAGCGCGGGGGTCGTGCTCGATGACGTCATCGAGCCATTCGCCACGAAGGAACTTGCCTTGGGGCTATGGGAAGAGTCCTCTCATCCCTGCGGCGCTTCGGCCCCCACCGTGGCATCGTTGTCCGAATCGGAGCGACCGCGGTGGCTGAAGGACACTCCGGTTCCCGGAGACCGGCACGTCTACAAGGAGCTGCCCGGCGCCGCCGTTTTCGGCATGATTTGCATCAATTGCCACGGCCCGAACTTCGATTCGCGGGGCCGCCAGGCCGACCAGCTCATGATGATGACCGGAGGTCTCGCACGGGTGGCCAATTTTCGCGACGGTCTCTTCGGCGAGGGCGGTCAAAATCGGGAGAGAGTCTTCGGACCCTACGCCTCGCCGGCCGGTGGCCCGAGCGCCAACGATTGGGCGGCTCGCTACATGGTTTGGATGGCGCTCGGCGGAACGAACGCCGGCATTCCAAAACCGATTCTCAACGTCGTCAACCAAACACGGGTGCTGGGGATTGCGAGGCCGAGGCCGATCTACGTGGGGTCGGCCAACATGTTGGACGGACCTCGCCAGTTCTGCGCAGCCACCCTGCCCCGCATCGGTCAGGACGCGCAGGCGACCGCCACGGAATTACGCTTCGACGTCCGACGGGGCGGCTTCGAGCTTACGGAAAAAGGGACGCCTCTCATCATGGCCAATGGTGATGCCGAGCTGTGGTTGCGTCTTTGCAGCATTCACAACCCACCTCCGGTGCGGGCCCTCGTCGTTTTGACGGGAGAGGTCGTGAGAACCTCCACTCGCCAGTTCTATCCGCAGTCCTCGTATCCGTCGACGGAACGTGTGGGAGACCACAATGGGAGCGTGCGCCGAGGGGTGCAGCCGGATAATCTTCTGCCATGGTGCATTGCCAATACGCCGGCGGGCATCGCCTATGCGCAAAACCACCCGATCGGCGATCCGCCTGAGCCGCTCCCCGTCTGTCCGGCGGATCTCGGCGCTCCTTTGACCGAGGAGGACCAGGAGAACTGGGCGACGCGCGGAGCCATGAACGCCGGGCTCTCCGTCTTCATCTACCTGGATCGAGCGACGAGAGGCATCACGACTCCCCCGCCACCTTACGATCGGTGCGATCTCCTTCCCTGAACGTGCCGACGATGGAGCCCGTCCCGAACTCGCAGAACGTCCCCATCGAGCGGGTGCTTCGAGCCATCCTTCGGGCGCTCTGGTTCGTGGTCGTGCCCGCGCTAGGCGCAGGTGTCGCGGTGCGCTACCTCGTTCCGACTCCGGTGGAGACGACGGGTACCTGGGCCGAGGTGTTGGCGCGTTGGGCCGACGAGCATGCGCTCGCTGTGGGGACGGCATTCTTTCTCGGCTTTGCGATCGTGGTTCGCTATTGGTGCTTTCGACTTCCGTCCGTTCGTTGGTTTCTCACCGGGCGCGCGCCTGCCGAAATCGCACCCCAGGCAAACCGCTGGAAAATTTACGCCAGGCTTGCCTCCTGGGTTGCGGCAGCGATTGCGCTCGCTCTTTTCGTTCGCACGAGCTTCGTCGGCAGCTACCAAGTGCTCAGCGCATCCATGCTGCCCACGCTCGAGCCCGGGGACGTCATCGCAGTGAACAAGCTCGCGTACGGGCTTCGCTTGCCCCTCGTTCGGCACACGCTCGGCGCCCGCTTTCCGCGACGCGGCGACATCGTCATTTTCCGCAATCCCGTCGCTGGCGCGCAGCCCGAACACATCGTCAAACGTATCATCGGACTGCCGGGGGATCGCATCACGATGGAAGGAAACCTCCCGGTCATCAATGGTTGGAAGGTCCCGGTATGCGATGCCGGGCGCTATCTCTACGCCCACCACAAGGCCGTCGCTCACGCCCACTTGTTCGTGGAGTTTCTCGAAGATCGCGCCCACCTCAGTCTCTACGGCCTGGGAACGAGGCCCTTCCCGGGGATTTACGAAGTCCCTGCCGAGCACGTTTTCGTGCTTGGGGACGATCGCAACAACAGCAGCGATTCGCGTGCGTGGAACGACGGTCGGGGTGCCGGGCTGCCGATGGCGGCGATCGAGGGTCGGGCCGTTCGGCAATTGACCCGTCGGCGGCGTGACGAGCGCACCGATTTCAGCCCGTTCCTTCGCCCGTTTGGGCTTCGACCCCATTTGGAGTCGATGGACGCCAGGCCGCTCGAGCAAGGCATCGACGAATGCCTCCGACGGCGCCCGGCCGAAACGTATCCGCCCGCCCCCTCCGAGACCAACATGGCGGGGGCGACCTCGGAGCAGGCACGCTCGCCGAATGGAGGCTAGATGCTCGAGGTCGAAAACGAAGAACGATCGCCCGCGAGTCGTTTCGAAATCCGGAGGGCGTCTTCTGATAGTCGGAAGGCGCGGCGTAAGCGCGAGCGCGCACTCTGCGCACCGCGGTCGGATCATGACGGCCAACTCCGTGAAATCGCGAGAGACGGGCTGCGTGCGCGCGGCGCCGAGTCGTTGGCCCGATCCTTGTTAAGGGGAGAACCGCTGCGCGCGAGACCGCAACAGCCGCCACCAGACGCGCACAAAAACAATCTTCTTGTCTGTCGGAGGAACGACGAAATGAGAACAACCATTGCAGCTGCCACATTCCTCGTGGTCGGAGCGGGCGCCATCGGCGTCAGCGCGCTCGATCTCAAGGGTTCGGACACGCTCGAGGTCTTGACCAAGATCGTGACCGGGCAGGACAACCCACCGGTGCCCGCCGGCGCATCGCCATCGTACACTCTCGATAGCCCTGCTTGGCACGACTATACGAATGGTCTCACGCTCGATTGTGGCGGCGTGATCCAAGGCAACCCGCTCCCGGGCGGGATCGTCTACGTCGGCACGGGATCGACGGCCGGCGAGAGCGCGCTGGTCGGCAACCAGCAGCTCGTCGCCCCGATGTCGCGCGAGCTTCGAGGAACGGGCACCACCGGAGTCTGTGCCGTGTCGCCTGCGCTCCAAGCAACGGCGGAGAGCATTGCGTTCTCGCTCGACGGTCTCTCGGTCGTGGCCAACAACGCCAATTGGGGCAATGCTGCCTGCAACGGCGCCGTTCAGGACTGCGACCCCGTGGGCACCGACCCCGACGCCGGTGTCGCGTTCAAGAACACCAAGGTTCTATCGGCCCCCGGCTACGTGTGTCCGGCTAGCGGCGCGGATCCGGGCTGTGTCAATGGCAGCTATCGCATCCTCGACTTCAAGGATGCTCTTCGCCTCATCTACGCCGGCATGGACCATGACGCCGCCGCGACCCCCGCCCTGCGCGATTGCGACAGCCCGCCTCGCGTTGCGCTAGCGAGCAATTGGGGCAATGTTTTCCAGGGCGCATGCAGCTCGGGCACCTGTACCACCATCCAGCACGCTTTCCGGCGCAACGATTTTTCGGGCACGACCGACGTATTCGTTTCGCTGCTCGGCCTCCCCTCGATCACGCTCTCGGGCACCGGCGCGAAAACGCCGTTTTGCAACGCGGTCTCCAG
>DASWDH010000532.1:0-1909 GCA_036395495.1 Polyangiaceae bacterium | reverse complement strand
GAGCAAGTCCGGAATGGGGCCCCACCCCCGCGGCGCCTCCGGCGCCGAACACGACGGCATTCGCGAACATGGCCGAATTTCTTGGTGGACAGCACGAGCACCGGCACGCGTGCCGGTCGGTGCTCTCATCGCCTCAGCGCGATGCGGGTCTGGACGAGGGTGCGCAGCGTCTGGAGGTCGAAGGGCTTCTCGATCCGAGCGTTGGGCACTTGATCCAGGAAATCGCGGGCGCGGGAGCTGAAAGTGCCTCCGGTCATGAACACGAAGCACTGCGCGAGCTCGGGACGCTGCCTGCTGGCACTTCCGAAGACGTCGATACCGCCCAAATCGGGCATCGACAGATCGCACAGAATCAACTCGAAATCGGCCCCGGTTTCGAACAACTCGAGCGCGGCCCTGCCCCCCGTGAGAACCGTCACCTCGTAGCGATCGCCGAGCAGGCGCTGGATCGTTCGGCCGACCGCCTGTTCGTCGTCGACGACCAACACGCGGGGCCTTCGAGGAACGGACTTGATGATGTTTTCCGCAGAAGAGTCGGCCACGGTGCCCTCGCTCGCCTCGCTCTTCAAAACGGCACTTCTCCCGAGATCTGCACTCTCAGCTAGGGATAGCTCTGCTATGTCGATAAATCCCTACTCCTCTAGACGGAGATCGTCGCCCTCGATCGGTCCGCTTTCCGTGGGATACGTGGCAAGCAAAGGTGCGACATCCACGGCGATGCGACCACCCGCCATCATTCGTTCCACGACTGCGGCAAATCGGCCCTGCGTCGCACGCCTCACCCGAACGAGAGCGGGCAAATAGGCGATCTCGCGGGCTAGTCCTCCGCCCCCTGCGCCTGGCCCACCCCGCTGCACGCGGGCGCCGATCCGCACCGCGGTTTCGAGTCTGGCGCTCCGCGCCAGGAGCATTTCGACGACTTCGATGATCGTCGCGCCGGCAAGAGTCGCCCGTGCGCCGATGTGGCGCAAACCCAGCTCGAAACAGCGGCTAGCATCGAGGAAGCCGGCTGCCTCCTCGATGAGGAGGGCTCGCCCTTCCTGATCATCGACACCGCGGGCGGTGCCGATCGCGAAGAGGCCGAGCGGCGCCGAGCTCGCGCGCGCTCGCGGCAGAGCGTGCCCGGCGATTTCGTGAAGCACCGTCCGCTCCACGTCGCGGTGCGTGAGCCACCTGCCAGCCGCCACGAAGATCGCTCCGTCGCCGGTCGCCGCCAGCGACGCAAGACTGGTCTGAACGACGACACGCATGGGCAACCGGTGCCGCCCGGCTTCCGACGACATTCTCGAAACGAGCGACTTCGGCTCGCGCTCGTCGCAACTGCGCACGCGTTCGCTCCACTCGACCGAGACTCCGGCTGGTTGGGTGTCGATGCCGCTTCCGCCGGACCTCGTCCACGCCGCCGCGAGCTCGTCTGCCTTTTCTTGATCGGCGTGGTCGTCTTCGGATGCGCCGACGAACCTCTGCGCAGCCAGCGTGCGCACCTTGGGCGTTCCCACCGACTCGATGATGCTAGCCTCGAGACAAAGTTCGCGCGCCCGGGCAGCGTACACCGGGCCGAGAGGAAACCGATCCTCGACGAACGTGGCGAGGCGCTCGAGCGCCCGGCAGAGCTCCGGGCGAACCGGAGCCGGCTCATATTCCCAGCGCGGAGCTCGCGGCGAGCCACGCCGGAAGCTTCGCTCGAGCAACGCGAGCTCGCTGTCGGCGTTGCGCGGGGTGACCGATCGGATGAGCTTCACGTGATCGGCGGCCAGGCCGAGGGCGCGATCGGCAGAGCTGACCCAGCGACCGAAATTCATAACAGATTGGCAGCGACTTCGGCGAGCTCGCTGCGCTCTCCCTTCGAGAGCAGAATGTGTCCAGCGAGCTTCTCACGCTTGAAACGGTCGGCCACGATCGTAAGACC
>DASWDH010000531.1:0-2794 GCA_036395495.1 Polyangiaceae bacterium | reverse complement strand
ATGTCACAACGAAGAGCGAAGATCCTGGCCAGCACGCGAGCCACGTTGCCATCCACGAGCGGCTCGTGCTTGCCGAAAGCGATGCTGGCGATGGCCCCCGCCGTGTAGGGGCCGATGCCGGAGATGCTCCGCAGAGCGGCGACGTCGTCGGGGAGCTTGCCTCCGTACCTATCGACGACTTCCCGCGCCCCGCTGTAGAGGGCCCGCGCGCGGCGGTAGTATCCGAGACCGCTCCAGGCGCGAAGCACATCGCCGAGATCGGCTCGAGCCAGGCTTTCGACGGTCGGGTAGTTGGCGAGAAAACGTGGGTAGTAGTCCTCGACCGTCTTCACCCGCGTCTGCTGCAGCATCACCTCGGAAAGCCAGATGGCGTACGGATCTTTCGTTCTTCGCCACGGCAGATCCCTGCGTTTTTCGTCGAACCAGGCCCCGAGCTTCTGGACCAGCTCGCCGTCTTCTCCAACGACACCTGGCGTGCCGCTACGCGCACGCACTTTCGAGCTCGTTCGGCATTTTCGGGATGTCGGCGGTGAGGTTCAGGTATCCCTCGGGCGTCACCAGGATGTCGTCCTCGATGCGAACGCCTATGCCCCGGTACGCCGGCGGCACTGCCGTATTGTTGGCCGCGATGTAGATACCGGGTTCGACCGTGAGCACCATGCCCGCTTCGAGCGGCCGCGGCTTTTTCGCGCGAAAGTAGGCGCCGACGTCGTGCACATCCATTCCGAGCCAGTGGCTGGTCCGATGCATGAAAAACGGGACGTAGAGATTCTCGGTGATGTTCTTCTCGCGGTCGCCGTTCAGCAGACCGAGCGCAATCAAGCCGTCGACGACGACTTCCAGCGCCGAGCGGTGGATTTGTTCGAGTGTGGCACCGGGGCGGGTGGCCTCGATCGCCGCCAGCTGCGCGTCCAAGACGATCTGGTAGATGTCACGCTGCGGCGCGCTGAACTTGCCGCTCACCGGATAAGTGCGCGTCACATCCGACGCGTAGTATTCGTACTCGCAGCCGGCGTCGACGAGCAGCAGCTCGCCTTCTTCGATACGCTTGGCGTTGCTTCGATAATGGAGCACGGTGGCGTTGACGCCGGAGCCGACGATGGGCGGGTAGGCCGGACGCTCCGATCCGTTCTTGCGAAATACCTCGCGCAAGAGTGCTTCGACCTCGTATTCATAGCGGCCAGGCTTCGCCAGCCGCATGGCCCCGATGTGCGCCTCGCGGGTGATCGCCGCGGCTTTGCGCATGGCGTCGAGCTCGCCCGATGATTTGAGCAGCCGCATCTCGTGCAGGACGGCGGAGGGATCGACGATCTCTGTCGGATACCCGATCCCGCGGCGCGCTCGCGCTCGCGTCGCGTCGAGCGCGGCGAACACCCTATCGTCGAACGCCCGATCCCGACCGACCCGGTAAAGGACCTTGTCGTGATCCTGCAGGTACTCGGGTAAGCGGGCGGCGAGCTCTGCGATCGGGAATGCAACGTCCGCTTCGAATTCCCTTACGGCGCCGTCGACCCCTGCGCGCGCGCCATCCCACACCTCGCGTTCGGGATCGCGCGGGCGCACGAAGAGCACCGTCCTGTGTTGCGGATGGCAGGTTGCCAAGACCAGCACGGCCTCGGGTTCGTCGAATCCGGTGAGGTAATAGAAATCGGAGTCCTGGCGGTACTCGTGCTCGACGTCGTTGTTACGGATGGCGACCGGAGCCGAAGGGAACACCGCCACGCCACCCGGAAGTTGGGACATCAAAACTCGACGACGATCGGCAAAGACGCTCACTTGGACCTACGATAGCATTAATGTGGGACGCCTCTCCTGCTGCCGAGCATGGGAGCCAGCTTCACGGCAATTGCCAGATTTGAAAGGCGTAGCGCCCCATCCCCTGCCGGGCATGGAGGCGCACCGTGAATTTTCCGCCCTCCAGCAGACAAAACGGACCGTCAGGGTTCAGGATCGGCCAGCGGTCGTTGTTATGGTCGCTCGCCACCGGCACGCCTTTGGGGTCGCGGACCTCGAGAGCTAGGTCCGACACCTGCGAATCGGCGACCGCGAAAATCCGGAAGCAGTCTCCCGGGCGAACGTCGAGCGGATGATCGACGGCGCCCTCTCCCACTTCGCCTTGGGCCATGGTCCCCACCAGTCTCATGCCGTTGGCTGGCCCGCACATGAGCCCGAGGCGCGTCACATCCCGCTCGGGCGTGCTCGTCGGGCGGTAGTGGGCATAGCAGGTGGTCCACGATCCGCCGACTGGCTCCGGTCCCGAGCGCGCCGACGCTTCGGCTCGTACGCGCGCCAGGCCATCGGCAGAAGTCGAGGGCGCCGAGCGTGGCGTGGCCCGACCCGCGTCGGCCTCCAGGCGGGCCTGGGTGTTTTGCTCTGCGGAAGATTCGCCCGAGCGTCCTCGACAGGCGGCGATTCCAATGATCATCCAGCCTACGAACCACGCCTTCATGCGATCGCCACGCTATCATGTGCACTCGAGCAGCCGTGCATTTGACGCAGATCGCAGCGGGCTGTAGGTAGAGGCATGCAGGCCGGGAAGGGGCGCATGGACGGGAACCGTTCTGATAAACCGCCGGAAGACGATTTGCACGGACGGAAGCTCGTCGAGCGCGTGCTGCGCGATGCCATCAAGCGGGTCGTGGAAACGGGTGTGGAAAAGATCGCCGAAGGTCCGGAGAACTTGCGCAATCTGGTGGCCGATCTCAAGCTGCCGAAGGAAATCGCGAGCTACCTACTTTCGCAGATCGACGAAACGAAAAACGGTCTGTACCGGGTGGTCGCCAAAGAAATTCGC
>DASWDH010000530.1:0-7525 GCA_036395495.1 Polyangiaceae bacterium | reverse complement strand
AGATCACGATCTGCAGATTTGGCTCCGACCCAACGCAAACTACGGCGAGGCCGTCGGAATCACCCCGATAGACGAAACGAGCCGCGACGCCCTGGCCAGCCTCGCTCCGCAACACCGAGAAATCCGCCTGTTCGGTCAGTTGAAGTGCGCTTATGGCCGCTCCGACGATCGATCTGGTAGCGGAAATCTGCGGCAGTAATGTTAAGTGGGCTTATGGCCGCTCCGACGATCGATCTGTAGCGGAAATCTGCGGGAGTCGTGTTAGGCGCTTGCCGCCTGCCCGCCGCAATTGGAGCAGAATTTCGCGGTGCCGAGCTCGTTGCCGCACGCCGTGCAGAAACGTTTGGCCGGGGCCGCGGCGAGCGCACCGCCGCACTCCTGGCAGAACTTGCCGGTCGGGACCTGGGCGGAGCACTTGGGACAGGTCACCTTGCCGCCGACCGCAGGCGGCGCCGCCACCGGCTGGGCCGGCGCGGCGTGCTGCATCCAGCCGGCCATGCCCATACCAACCGCCATCTGCGCGCCGATCGCAGCCATGCCGCCGCCGTCACCCCCCTTGGCCATTCCCTCCCCCGCACCGACCATGGCCCGGCCCACCGCGTAACTCTGGTAGCCGCCCGCCTGATCGATCTCGAACTGCCGCTGCTGCGCCTCCGCCTCGGCCTGGGAGATACCGACTTTGGCCATCCGCGCCTTGAGCTTGGCCTGCGCCATTTGGTCTTGGAGCTGATCGATACGAGCCTGGTCTTCCGGTGAGACGCTGATCTTGAGCTCGCCAATCTCCAGGATCCGCACGCCGATGTCGCTGAAGTCCGGACAGTCGCGGGCCATCGCGGCGGCGAGGTCGGGAGCCACCCCGCCGAGATCCATGAATGTCGTCTGGCCGCTTTGGAGAAAGCCAGCCAACGTCTTGCCGAGCCCCTGAAACATGCGCTGGCGGAGCCAAGCGGTGATCTGTTCGTTGTCCCCCTCCGCGGCTTGTCCCGTATAGCCGATGATGAATCGAATCGGGTCGACGACCAACATCGAATACGTGCCGTAAGCCCTCGGCGTGACGCGCACGTCGAGCTCCGGATCGCGCATCGACATCATCTGCCCTCCGAAGGTGAGATTTCGGATCGGTTGGCTTTTCACGAAAAAGACTTCCGCCTGGAAAATGTTGCCGCCCGTGAAGGAGGTGATGAAGTGGTTCAGAAATGGGATGTTCTCCGTCGAAAGCGGATAGCGGCCGGGGGGAAGAGCGCCTACCGTCGGCGGTGATCCGCTCTTGAAAAATACGGCCGACTCATCGAGGTCGACGGTCAGCCGTGCATACATGGGGATGTTGCCGTCGGGGTGCTTGTAGACGATGAGGTGCTTCATGTCGTCGGGGCGAGCGACCATCATCTCCCGCACGCCGCCTTTGACGAAGTCGATGATCCCCATGGCAATCGCCTCCTCGCCCTTGTGGACGAAACTCGTGCCCAGGATAATCGCCAGCTCTACATGCAGCAAACGCCAAGAGCATGATCGCCCCGATTGACGTGACGAAGCTGCCCCCGGCAGCGCAGAAGATCCTCGATCCGAAAGGGCCGCCGCCGCTGAAAGCGATGGCGGCCAAGGCGGTCGTGCCCGGCATGAAACCCGCCGATCTCATCGTCGTCGTCGTTCTGCTCGCCGAGGCCGAGGGCACCGCGGCGGAAATCGCCAAGCAGACGCTCGCGAAGCTGCCGGCGCCGGTGTTGAACGGCGCCCTCGCCGCCGATCTCGAACCGTTGGCGATCGATCGGCTCGCACGTCACTACATGGACCAAGTGGCGGTCATGGAACGGTTGCTCGCGATGCCGCGGATCGCCATGGAGACCGTCGAGGAGGTCGCCGCACGTTGCGGCGAACTGCTTGCAGAGATCGTCGCGACGAACGAGCAGCGGTTGCTCGCTCACCCGGCCATCATCGAGCGCCTTTACATGAACAAGGCCACGCGGATGTCGACCGCCGACCGGATCGTCGAGCTCGCCGTGCGCAACAAGCTCGAGCTCACCGGAATTCCTGCATACCGTGAGGTGTCGATCGCGATCGGACAGGAGCTCATCGCCGAAGCTTCTGCCGAGCCGAATCCCGACGATATTTTGTTTCGCGAGACGCTCGACGAAGGGGCCGCCCTCGAATTCGACCCCCTCGCCGAAGACACCCACGTCGTATCCGACGAAGGTCAAGAAGAGGTCGCGCAGAAGTTCGTCCCGCTCTACGCGCGCATTCGTCAAATGACCATCGCCCAGAAGATTCGCATGGCGATGATCGGCGATGCCGCCGAGAGGCTGCTTTTGATGCGCGATAGCAATCGCCTCGTCGCCTCCGCGGCGATCCGCAGCCCGCTCATCCAGGAGCCCGAGGTCGTGCGGGTGAGCGCCAGCCGCGTGATGTCGGAAGAAGTATTGCGGTGCATCGCACTCAACAAGGAATGGGTCCGAAACTACCAAGTGAAGCTGAATCTCGTGACCAACCCGCGCACGCCGTTCCCGGTGGCCGCCCGGCTGGTCCCCTACCTGCGCGAGCACGAGCTCAAAGGCATCGCGAAGAGCAAGAACGTCACCGCACCGATCGCGCAAGCGGCCAAGCAACAGCTCGATCGCAAGGCCAAATGAGCGGTCAGCGCCCGATGCCCCAGATTTCGCCGGTCGCCCAGGTTGCATCCAGCAGAGCGAGCACCACGTGCGCGACTTCGTCGGCGGTTCCGAAGCGGCCGAGCGGCGATCGGGTGGCGAGCCGATGCGTGCGCAGCGGATCGGCGTCCGCTTCCGGATCGGCGACGATGCCGAGAGCGACCATATTGATGCGCACGTGCGGAGCGAGCTCCACCGCGAGCGCGCGCAGACCCGTTTGCAGCGCGCCTTTCGCGGTGAGATAGGCCACGTGGTTTTCGTACGGTCGCGTGACGCCGGCATCGCCGAGTGCGATGACCGCTCCCTTGGAAGCGATGAGCTCGGAAGACAGCGCCGCAACCAGCAGCAAAGGCGCAATGGCGTGCACGGCGAGCGTCCGCTCGAGATCCTCGCGCCGAAGCCCTTCGAAAGGCGTTCTCGGAAAGGGACCGCAGGCAAGAATGACGTCATCGATTCCGCCATACTCGCGCACCTGGGTGGCAATGCGGTCGGACGCGTCGCGCGTCGTCAGATCGACGCACACCGTTTTTGCCACCTCGATCCCGCCGAGCTCGAGCGACATCGCCGCGAGCTTCGATGGGTCGCGCGCCGTCAGGATCACGCGATCGTCACGCGCTCGAAGAGCGCGCGCGATCCGAATGCCGAGACGACCGGTGGCGCCCACCACCAGGACACGCCGAGGTCTCCGCTCGTATCGAGTCGAGGACGGAGGGGGAACCATACTGCTCATGGCCAGGGATTATCACGCCTTCGGGCCAACCACGACCGCTTTGCGCTACGGAACCTTGACCTTGTCCTTCGGCGGCTCGACCACGAACGGCACGAGGTGCTCACGGTTTTCGAACTCGGCGCGGTAGCTGACCGCGTCTCGCTGGGTCTTGAAGGGGCCCACCCGCACCCGGTACCAGGTTCCCCGACCGGCCAGCTGAGCGGGCTCGACGTAGGCGCGGTGGCCGCGCTGGCGCAGGGCGGTCGCGAACGCCGAGGCCTCCCCTTCGGTGCGGAAAGAGCTCGCCTGCAGCTGGTAGCCGCCAGCTCGACCCTCGTCGACGGGGGGCGTGGTGATGGAGGAGGCTTCGCGGGCCATCTGGGTCAGGGCGTCGCGTGGACGGCTGACGACCGGCGACGAAGCCACGATATTTTTCGCGGGCAGCGGCACGACCGAAAGGCGGTCCGTTGCCGGAGGGGGTGCGGGAGCAGCGGAACCGGGAGCCACCGGCGGCACCGCGGAGTCCGCCCCAAGGGGGAGCGCCGAAGGAGGGGTGCCGCTCGAAGCGGTTCGTACCGTCGAACGCACCGCAGCCAGCGCGGTCGTTGGACGGAGGGCGTCGGATAGAAGCGAGGGAAAGGTCACGTCCTTGCCTGCCAGATCGGCGTTTTGCGCGGGCGAAGCTCCCTTCGCCTGCGCCAGGAGCTCACCCAAGGGATCCGGGCGCAACGCCATGGGCACTCTTCGCTTGGCCTGCGACACGATCGCGAAGATCACACAGGCGGCCCCGAGCGAAGCGAGCAAGAGCGTGCCGGCCCTCGACCCCTTCGGTCGGCTGTCGGCTTCTTGAATTTGCTCCAGATTGCGCAACGACCCGGTCTTCACGTTTGGCTCTCTTTCGTGGGAAGGTCGGTGAGCACGTCCCCGTCCTCGTCCTTTTCCCCATCGGCTTCGCTCGGCCGGACCATGCGATCGGGTGCCGAGATCCCGAGGAGTGACAGCCCCGCCGCGTAGACGGTCCGAATGGCCTCCACCCAGAGCAAGCGGGCTTCGGTCTTCTCCCGATCCCAGCGCTCCTGCCAACCCGGCGTAAGCTGCGATGCTTGCGGCAATATCGCGTCCTTCTCGTTCTTGAGACGCGTGTAGTAGCTTTGAAACGACTGGGCGAGTTCTTGGAGGAAAAATAGGACCTGGTGGGGCGCTCGCTCCTCTGCCGCCGCGCGCATCACCCGCGGGAAAGTGCCGAGGTGCCCCAGGATAGAAAGCTCGTCGGGGTGGACCAGCCGCGAGACGAGCGCCGCCGAATACCGCGGCACCTCGAGCCCGAACACGTCCTTCGCCCGCCGAAGGATCGACACCAGCCGGGCGTGGCCGTATTGCAGATAGAAAACGGGGTTGTCGAGGCTTCTTTTCTTGGCGAGCTCGATGTCGAGCTCGATGGGGGACTCGGTTCGCCGGACGAGGTAGTAGTAACGAAGAGCGTCGGCCCCGGCTCCCTTGCGACCCGCCGCCACGTCGATCTCTTCGACGATCTCGTCGATGGTGATCAAATTGCCGAGCCTCTTGCCCATCTTGTACGGCTTACCGTCGCGCAAGAGACTCACCAGTTGGAAGAGCAAGACTTCGAAACGGTCTTTCTGCAGCCCGAGAGCCTCGAGGGCGTTGCGCACGCGGGCGACGTAGCCGTGGTGGTCGGCTCCGAGCACGTTGATCAACCGATCGTAGCCGCGCGCGATTTTGTCGGCGTGATAGGCGATGTCGCTCGCAAAGTAGGTGAATCTGCCATCGCTGCGGCGCACGACGCGGTCCTTGTCGTCTTGGACGTCCGATGACTTGAAAAACAGCGCGCCCTCGCGCTCTTCGAGCCAACCCGTTCGCTCGAGTTGCTGGAGGGCAGCGCTGACGCGCCCCCAGCGATGCAGACTCTCTTCCGAGTACCAGACGTCGAACTCGATGCCGAGGTCGCGAAGCGTTTGGCGAATGCCGCCGAGCTCTTTCGACCCCGGTACGCCGTCGAGCATGCGCAGCACTGCCAGGCGCGCGAGGGGGTCATCGATTTCGCTGGAGGATGCCTCGAGCAGTTCGGGAGCATGCTCTTTCATCGAGTCGGCAAGCTCCTTCACATAAGCGCCGCCATAGCCCCCTTCCGGCGGTGGCTCCCCGCGAGCTGAGGCGCGAATCGAGGCTGCCAGCAGTCGGATCTGGTTGCCGTAATCGTTGATGTAATATTCGCGCGTCACGCGGTGGCCATTGGCCTCGAGCAGGCGCGCCAGGGCATCGCCCGCCACAGCGCCCCGACCGTGAGAGATGAGGAGAGGTCCCGTCGGGTTGGCGCTCACGAATTCGATGTGCACGCGCTCTCCACTGGCCGCGGGTGCCCGGCCATAGTTCGAACCGGCGGAGAGGATCTCGCCGGCGACCTCCTGGTAAGCCGAAGGCGCGAACCGCACGTTGAGAAAGCCAGGCCCGGCCACCTCGGCGTCGCGGACAGCACCCGCCTGGCGAAGCCTGTCGGCGATCGCGGTCGCGAGCTCACGCGGCGGGCGGCCCGCTCGCTTGGCGAGAGCCAACGCCACGTTGGTTGCGAGATCGCCGTGCTCGGCACGCTTCGGCCTCTCGACGCTGAACGCCAGGTCCCGAACGGCCTCTGCCGACAACGTTCCCGCCCCCACGAGCTCCCCCAACACCGCCTCGATGGAGCTGCGCAGCTTCTCCTCGACACCCATTCGCAATCCTTTCCGTATCGTCAAAAGCTCACTTCTAGGCCAAGTTTCCAGACTCCGCGGCGAGGCGCTCGATCTGCGTGCCTTTCCAGCGCGTCTCGGCCAGCTCGGCTTCAGGGTCGCTGTCCGCCACGATGCCGCCGCCTGCGAAATAGTGACCTTCTCCCGCGCGCACCGTGAACACCCGGATCGCCATCGCCAACCGGAGCGAACCATCGGCGGCGATCGAACCGAATGCCCCCGTGTAAAGACCGCGGCGGGCCGGCTCGAGTTCGGCGATGACTTCCATCGCCCTTATTTTGGGGGCGCCAGTGACGCTGCCGCTCGGGAACATCGCCCGAAGCAACTCGAGCGCCGACCGCTCAGGGCGCAGGAGGGCGGCGACGACGGCCGCGCGGTGGTGCACCGTGCGGTGCGTCTCGACCGCCGGCTCCCGCGCCAAACGCACCGAGCCCGGCACCGCGACGCGGCCGAGGTCATTA
The DNA here is from genome assembly GCA_036395495.1 of Polyangiaceae bacterium. Lineage (GTDB taxonomy): Bacteria > Myxococcota_A > Polyangia > Polyangiales > Polyangiaceae > DASWDH01. The sequence goes on along the minus strand of DASWDH010000530.1, from coordinate 969 downwards.
CGTTCCACATCCAAGATCATCGTCAATTCCGCCTGCTCCTTGGAGCTTTCCTCGAGTTCACGGCGCAGACGAAGATCGTCTTCGGCGTCCGCCCCGCGGGGCCGCGTCCCCTTGATCGGCGCGGTGCGTACGTGCCCGAGCGCGTCGAGCTGCAGAAACAGCTCGGGCGAGCTCGCGCACACGATGATCTCTCCCAGATCGAGACAAGCACCGAAGGGCGAAGGCGAATGCCCGGCCACCGCGACGTAGAGGTCGAGAGGGTTCGCCGCCACCGCGAACCTCTGCCGGCGCGCGAGATTGACTTGGTAGAGATCGCCCGCACGGATGAGCTCCTGCGCTCGCCGAACACGCTGCACGTGCGCGCGCGGGTCGTCGTCCGGAAGCGGACGCAGTCGAACCGGGCCGCGCGGGCGGCGTCGCGACGTTCCCCGCGCCAGCTCGCGGGCAAGCTCACGCACCCGGCTCGCATCATCGCCGACCACCCGTACCAAGCCGAGGCCGGGATCGACCTCGATGACCGCTCCGTAGCGCCACCATCGCGGCTCGACGAGGTGTGGCGCAGGCCGATCGTCGGGGGTCCTCGTCCAGGTCCGCCGCTCGAGCGAGCGCGCCGCCTCGTAGGGAATGACACCGACCCATTGGGGGACGGCGGCGCGGGTATCGGCTGGCGCATACTTTTTCGACGGAAGCTGCGGGAGCCAGTCGGAACAGGCGTCCATCGGATCCATGGCCACGAAGCTCGCTCGCGGGCCAGCGTGGGGCGAGGCTGCGTGCAGCAGGGCCAAGCCCGTTCGTCCCTCGAACCTTGCGGCGATCGCGATGGGGTCGGGTTCGAGGTCCACCACGACGGCCGAAAGGGACATGGCGGCCCGAGCTTGGCACGGCGCGGGACCTTTCGCCTGCCACTCGAACGCGCCCGGACTACAATGACGTCGTGCGCCACGTTTGGCTATTCGGTCTCGCGATGCT
>DASWDH010000529.1:0-1715 GCA_036395495.1 Polyangiaceae bacterium | reverse complement strand
CCCTTTTCGACGATGCCAAGGCCGAAATCCACGGTGCCGTCGGAGGATCGGATGACCGTGAAGCCACGTGTGAGCTCCTCGGCGACGACCTGCCGCCCGAATTTTTCCGCGAAGCCGCCGGGTGCCATGATCAGTGCGACGTTGGCGAGCGGGTTTTCAATCATCCCGGCCTGAAAACTGGTGGCGGCGATGTGCTTCGTGCGGAAGTAAAGGTACATGGTGCTGCCGTCCAGCAAGAAATCAGGGTCATACTCGACCACCCCTGCCGCATCGAAGCCGATACGGTAGGTGATGTTGGTCCAGGCGTAGCCGGAGCCGAAGAACTGGACGAGGAAGCTCTTGCTGGTCTCTTCGTCGACGAGACGGGTATCGCATCGCTGGGGATAGAAGCGGCCGATGGTCGGCTGGTCGTTGCTCAATTTGAGCGGCGCTCCGCGTCGGGTCATTTCTTGGCAAAAATTCTCGAGACCGTACTTCAGCATCGCGAACCGGAGCGACTTGTTGTCCGGGCGATTGATGACGCCCGGCATGATCGCCACGGCCTGCGGGCCGCTGCTCCGTGCGAGCCCGGCGCAGCCCGCACCGGCTCCAGAGAGTGCCCACGAAAGAGCGAAGAGACAGGCGACCGAGCGGATCAGCATCTCCCACGACGATACCCTGCTATCATCGCCGGATGAAGCGCGCTGCGGTCTTGGGCGCGGGTGCCTGGGGCACGGCGCTCGCCAAGGTGCTGTCGGACAAGGGGGAAAGAGTCGCCCTGCTGGCGCGGCGACCGGAGCTGGCGGCTGGGATCGCGCGTGCCCGCGAGAACGAGCGGTACCTTCCCGGGGTCCGCCTTGCGCCCGAGCTCGAGGTGACGACCGATCTCGACGAAGCGCTGCGCGGGGCGAGTCTGGTGGTTCTCGCCGTGCCATCGCACGCCCTTCGCGAGGTGGTCGCCGAGGCGAGCGGGCTTTTGCCGCAAGAGGCGGCGATCGTGACTGCGACCAAGGGCATCGAGAACGACTCGCTCATGTTGATGCACGAAGTCATTCTCGATGTGCTCGGCCCGAGGTTCGATCGGCGCATCGCGGTGCTTTCGGGCCCGAGCTTCGCGCACGAGGTGGGGATGGGGCTACCGACGGCGATCGTCGCCGCCAGCACCTCGAGCGCGGTCGCGGAAGCCGTCCAGCAACGTTTCGCGAACGATCGGCTTCGCGTGTACACGAGCGACGACCCCATCGGCGTGGAGCTCGGCGGCGCCTTGAAGAATGTGATCGCCATCGCCGCCGGGGCGTGCGACGGCCTGGGATACGGGCACAACTCGCGCGCCGCGCTGATCACGCGCGGGCTCGCCGAAATCGTGCGCCTCTCGATGGCCAAGGGGGGCAACGCATTGACGCTCGCCGGTCTTGCCGGTCTCGGCGATCTCGTTTTGACGTGCACCGGTGAGCTTTCGCGCAACCGCACGGTCGGCTTCGAGCTCGGTCGAGGCCGAACGCTGCCCGAGGTTCTCGCGGGTCTCGGCCACGTGGCCGAAGGGGTGAAGACGGCCAAGAGCGCCTACGATCTCGGCCGCAAATGCAACGTCGAGATGCCGATCACGACGGAGGTCTACGAGGTCCTCTACGAGGGCAAGTCGCCGAAGCAAGCGGTGAGCGATCTGATGGGGCGCGCGCTTCGTCCCGAATTTTGATCCCAATACCGATCGGCCGGCGGAGGGCCCCCCTTCGTCG
>DASWDH010000528.1:0-1854 GCA_036395495.1 Polyangiaceae bacterium | reverse complement strand
TGGTCGAGCTTCTCGCCCCCGCGCGAAACGAAGCGCGCCTTCTTGGCGGCCAGCTGGATGTCGGCATCTTGCGGCACCCACGTTCCGACCTTGTCGATGCGGCGGCCGTCGCACGACACCCCGCCCGCCATGATCATGGCTTGCGCCTTCGAACGCGATGGTGCCAAGCCGCGCTCGACGAGCAGTGTATCGATGCGGATCCGCGCTGACCGCGGTGCGCTCACGGAACCGCGGTCCCCGGATGAATGGCGCGCGCTAGGGTCGCTAGGCCGTCCGCGATCCTCGGACCGGGGCGAAGAACAGCTTCATCGGTGAGCGCGATCACGCGCCCTTCGCGCACGGCCGAAAGCTCGCGCCAACCGGGATCGTCGCGACCAATGTTGTCGCCTCGCGCGCCGGGTATGCCGGCCATCGAAGCGTTGATCACGACGTCGGGCTTCAGCGTCACCAGCCGTTCCACGCTCAACGCTGGGTAGGCGCCGCCGGTGGTAACCACGTTCTCTCCTCGAGCGAGGCGAATCATTTCGTCGGCAAACGAATCGGGCCCGGCAGCAACGATGGGCAAGACACCGAAAACCAGCAGCGTTCTGACGAGCGGCTGGTCGGCGACGGCTGCGGTCACCGATCGACGGCGCGTCGCCAACTTTTCGACCACCCGGGCGCCCTGCTCGTTCGCGCCGACCCTGGTTGCAACATCCACGATCATCCGATCGATCGCCGCCATGGACTCGGTCGGTGGGAAGAATGTCGGAATGCCGAACGCCTCCAGCTTGTCGGTGAGGGCACGCCCCGCAGGCCCGCGCGCGCCGACCACGAGGTCGGGCCGAAGACCCAATATCGTTTCGAGACTCGCATCGACGTAGCCTCCGACCGACGGGATGCTGCGCACCTCGTCGGGGTAGTCACAGAAACGAGAGCGGCCGACGACTCGGTTGCCAGCTCCCACGGCGAAGAGCACTTCGGTCGTGCTGGGGGAGAGCGAAATGACCCGCCGTGCAACGGCTGTCGCATTCGTTCGGGAATGCCGCCCGCACGCGAGCGCGAGTGCGACGACCACGCCTCCGACGTAGCGAAAGAATCGCCGGCGTGCAATCAGGGAGCCCATTCTACGCCGCTGAAAGACGCGGGCAGCAGGCCGACGGCTTTGCCGCGTGCGAAAAGCTCCTCCACCGCGCGACGCGCATCTTCGGGGTACCCGAGGGTATCGTCGTTTGCATACATCGCGAGGTAGCGGTCGAGCATCGCGCGCTCCAGGCGAACCTCACGGCGGGTCTCCGCTTGCAGGAGCTCGTCGATGAGCTCGTCCCGGTGCGCGAGACTATACCGAATACCGTCGCGGAGGAGCCCCGACACCTCGGCGATGGTCTCGTCTCCGAGCGAGCGTCGTATGGCATTGCCGCCGAGGGGAAGCGGAAGCCCGTCGGTCAGCTCTTCCCAAGCTCGCCCGACGTCCACGATGCTCGAGAAACCCTCTCGTTCGTACGTCAGCCTCCCTTCGTGGATCAAAAGTGCGGCGTCCACGCGCCCGCGCCGCAGCTCCTCGAAAACGCGATCGTAGGGCTGAATGGGAACGACCACCGGGCGAAATTGGGGCAGAAGAAGCCGCAAGACGAGGTACGCCGTCGTTCCCATTCCGGGGACGGCGATCGCTTTCTCGGCGAACGAGGTCAGCGGCTGGCGCTCGCGAGCGACGAGCACGGGACCGTAGCCCCGCCCCACCGAACCGCCGTGTGGCAGGAGCAAGTAGTCCTTCGCGACCGAAGGGTAACTGGCGATGCTGATGGCGACGACGTCGAGGTCCCCCTCGCCCGCCCGGCGGTTGAGCGACTCCGTGTCGGCGCGCATGTGTTCGAA
>DASWDH010000527.1:0-10605 GCA_036395495.1 Polyangiaceae bacterium | reverse complement strand
AGCACACCAAAAGGCCGAGAGCGACCTTTCGGAGGCCAGCAAGCAGGTCGACGCGTTGAAAGGCCAGCTCAAGAAGGCCGGCGTCGATCTCTCGAACGTGAACGCGACGCTGGCGGAGCAGACCGCGGCGCTCGAGAAGCTTCGCAAGGACAAGGAGCAGCTCGAGGCGATTCGAAAGCGGTTCGAGCTCCTCAAGCAAAAGCTCGAATCGCTCACCAAGCTCGGGCTCAACGTCACCGTGCGCAAAAACAAGATGACGATTCAGCTCCCCGGCGACGTTCTTTTCGACTCCGGGCGCACCGAGCTCAAGAAAGACGGCAAGGACATCCTGCGCAAGGTGGCCGACGTCATTCGTAACGACAAGGATCTCGTAGCGCGGACGTTCCAAGTCGCCGGCCACACCGACAACAAGCCGCTCGGCGGAGGACCCTACAAGGATAACTGGGGTCTTTCGGTGATGCGTGCCCGCGAGGTGCTCGCCTACCTCATTTCGCCGACGGAGAAGGGTGGCGGTGGCGGGCTGCCGCCCGCGAATTGGAGCCCTTCCGGGTACGGCGACACCGATCCGATCGCTGCCAACGACTCGCCGGAAAACATGCAGAAAAATCGACGGGTGGAGCTGGTGGTGCTTCCGAACGTCGAAGAAATGCTCGACCTGAAGAGCCTCACGAAGTAGCGGGCTTGCGCGTCGCAGCCATCGATATCGGGACCAACACGGTCCTCTTGCTCATCGCGGAGGTCGGCCCCGCGGGCAGGCTTCGAGCGATCGTCGATCGTGCGGAGATCACGCGGCTCGGACAAGGAGTCGATCGAGCTCGCACCCTCGCGCCCGAAGCGATCGAACGCACGCTCGCGTGCCTGCGCGAGTATGCGGTGGAAATCGGCAAGCACGATGTCTCTGACGTCGGGATCGTCGGTACCAGCGCGATGCGCGACGCGGGCGGCCAGGCAAAGGGCGAGCGGAGCGAGTTCATCGAGAAAGCAAGGGAGATCCTCGGCGTCCCTCCTCGGGTCATCTCGGGCGACGAGGAGGCCGCCCTCGCCTTTTCGGGCGGTCTACTCGAGCTCGGATTGACCGGACATGCCACCGCGTTCGACATCGGCGGGGGGAGCACCGAAATCATCAGTGGTGAGATCGGCGAAGAGGCGGCCGAAGTGAGACAGCGCAGGAGCCTCGACATCGGCAGCGTTCGCCTCTTCGAGCGTCACGTGCGCCACGACCCACCGAGCACGACGGAGATGTCGGTGGTGCGAGCTTTCGTGGTCGATCAGCTTTCGTCGATCTCGCCTCCAGGCGAAGGACTTCCTCTGGTCGGGATGGCCGGCACGGTCACCACGCTCGCGGCGATCGCCCGCGGAATCGATCCTTACGATCCCGCGCGCGTCCATGGTTTGCGACTCGACGCGCGCGAGATCGCGCAGACCGCCGGACGGCTTGCTCTCCTGCCGCTTGCCGAGCGACGAAGCCTTGCCGGGCTCGATCCCAAGCGGGCCGATGTCATTCCGATCGGCGCTGCCGTCGTCGAAAGCATCGTCGCTTGGGCACGAGCGGAGGAGGTCATCGTTTCCGACCGCGGCGTCCGCTGGGGCCTAGCGCTTCACCTCGCTCGCCAACAACAACGCAGGCGGGCCGAAGGCCGCGCCGAGTAACACCAACCAAGTACCGTGAAATCTCGGTATTTTGCGCGAAATAAAGCTGTCGAAAACTGGCACCAAACGCCAGTTCAGCGCATAATAGCTTGACGAAAACATCGACGTTCACTAGAGTGCGCCCGCCTGGCGCATTCTGGCCTCGAAAATAGGCCAGGGGACCGCCGGGGCGAAGCCCACATTTTGAATTGTGGTCACGCCAAAAGACGAAACGGAATAGAAACCGCCTGTGGACGGTTGGAAGGGATCCTGAGGCTTGTTCGAGCACGACGCTCGGGCCGGGGTGGACTGCGAAGAGTTCGACGGGGTGAAGGAGAAATTATGCAGGCACGTACGGACGTAAAATTCAAGGTTGGTGATAAGGCTGTCTACCCTGCGCAGGGAGTAGCCGAAGTGATCAGTATCGAGGAGAAGGACATCGCGGGATCGCGCCAGCGCTTTTACGTGCTTCGAATTCTCGACACCGACCGCAAAATCATGGTGCCCGTCACGAACGCAAGCGCGGTTGGCCTGCGAGAGGTCATCTCCGAAATCGAAATCCGAGAGATCTTCGACATCCTTCGTGAGCGCACGGTTGCTTTCGACAATCAGACCTGGAACCGCCGCTACCGCGGCTTCATGGACAAGATCAAAACGGGGTCCATTTACGACGTGGCCGAGGTGCTCCGCGACCTCTATCGCCTGAAGACGGACAAGCAGCTGTCGTTCGGCGAGCGCCGCATGCTCGACACGGCGCGCTCGCTCATCGTCAAAGAAATCGCCATCGCGCGCGAACAGACGGAAGAGCAGGTCAAGACCGAGATCGAAGCGATCTTTCTGACCAACTAGCATTACTGAAGTACTGACCGGGACAGGCGGAACTGGCCGTCGGCGACGCTGCAGAGGCGAGGCCTGACGGCATGGTGGCCGACGTTTTGTGTTCACCCTGCTTCCGGTCGCTTTTCGACCGGAGGCATGGGGGGGAGCGGGATCTCGATGCGCCAGCGACCCTCCTCGAGGACGCATGGCACTTCGGCGCGATCCGTTTCGGGGTCGATTCCGATGACATCGACGACCGCCCGGCTTTCGGCGATGCGGGCGTGCATCTTGCGCGGTTCGAAGCGCAGCGAGAAGCGTCCCGGCGCGAGCATTTCTTCGGGGGGCACTGCGCGTCCACTGGTCGTGCTTGCGCGCCGCGCGCGTTCGACGAGATTGGCTTTGGTTCTGGAGGACAAGAGCTCGTAGACCGCGCGCGCTTGCACGGGATCGGCTTCGACTCGGTCGATTCGGTCGAGAAGGTCGCGTACCGCGCCTTCCGGCGTGAGGTCGGCAGCCTTTCGCGCGCACCCCGCCATCCCGACGAGCAGCGAGAACGCCAACGCGGCCCATCCCAGTTGCCCCTGCCTCATCATTTACCTGCTGCGACGGCGTTTGTAGCACAAAACTGGCGATCCGAGTCGGTCGCGCGGCACGATCGCGGAATGAAGCGAGCAGAGAGGCGCGCATTTCAGTCCGCGGAAGGACCGTCGCCGGTGCGGCTCACGTGGGAGGGCAAAAATGATCCCTCGCCGCCGCCGCGAGGTCGCCTGGTTTCGCTCGCACGCGGTTCGTCTTCGGTGCGACTCATCCAGGGCGAGAATTGGACGACGCTCCACGCCCTCTTACCCGAGATACGCGGGCAAGTGGCACTCGCCTATCTCGATCCCCCTTTTTTCACTGGACGCGTGCACGAAAAATTGACGCGCGGCCGCGACACCTCGGGCAAGGTGTTGCGTGCGATGTCGCCGGCCTTCGACGACCGCTGGTCCGATCTTCCGAGCTACCTGGAGAACCTGCGCGACCGACTGTCGGTCGTGCGCGCCCTTCTCGCTTCCGACGGGTGCGCAGTCATTCACGTCGATCCTCGCACCAGCCACTACGTCAAAGTACTTTGTGACGAGATCTTCGGTGAAGACGCTTTCGCCAGCGAGATTGTGTGGCGCTATCGACGCTGGCCGAGCAAGACGCCCAATTTTCAGCGCGTGCACGACGTCTTGCTCCGCTACGTGCGCAATCCAGACACGACGCCGAAGTTCGTGCAACTCTTCGAGCCGCTCGCCGCCTCGACCCGATGGACGTGGGGAACGGGCAAGCAGCGCGCGATCGTGGGAAGTGACGGCCGGCGCACGCGCTCCAGCACGATGCGTGAGCCGTCGCCGGGAGTGCCGCTCGGAGACGTATGGGAGATCGGCATCATTGCGCCCGTTGCCAAGGAGCGGACCGGCTACCCGACGCAGAAGCCGGAAGCTTTGCTCGAGCGGCTCCTGCTCGCCTGCACTCTTCCCGGTGATTTGGTTCTCGACCCGTACGCGGGCAGTGCCACGACGCTTGCGGTGGCAGCCCGACTTGGCCGGCGCGCGATCGGCATCGACCAGAGTCCGGTCGCCATTCAGGTCGCGGCGCAGCGGCTGTTCGATCTCGGCTTTTCCCCCGCCCGCGACCGGTGCGCGTGACGCGGGCGTAGGCATGGAGAGAATGCTAGAGTGGCGCGTCGCATGGCTACGCCGGATGTATCGCACGTCGTTTTGCCCCCGGGTTCACAGCCGAAGGGTGTGCTCCGCTGGGGTTACTTTCTCGTGCTCAACGCGATCGCGTTCGTCATCGCGATCGCCATCTTCGCGGGCGTGCTGTACGCCGACGCGCTCGATCCCTATCTCCGCAGCACGTACGATTGGCTGCTCGCGCATCCGGGCGTGACCAGCGCGATGGCATTCTCGCCGCTCGCTTGCTCGTTGCTCGTCGGCTGGGGTTACGCGCAAAGGGCGCGCCGGCGCAAGGCGGCCGCGGCAGCTCAGGCCGAAAAGCTCGCCGCGCGGGCCAAGGCTGGCGGAGCCGTCTCGCACACTTGATGCGTCGCATGCGTACCGGGCCCGGCGCCAGCTGCGTATTCGTCGTTGCGTTCGCGGTGGCCGGCTTGCTCGGCGCCGTGCGTGCCGACCAGGATCTCCGTGCGCAATCGGTCGTCGCGCGCGTGGGGCCGACCAACATCACGGTCGCGGACGTGGAGCAGCGGCTTCGGTCGGTGCCCGACTTTCAGCTCGCGACGATGGGAAAATCGTCCGAGGAGCTGCGCCGCAAGTTCCTCGAGGAGGTGCTCATCAAAGACGCTCTGTTCGCCGAAGAAGCCAAACGGAGAAAACTCGATGAGTCGCCGGCCGCTCGCGAGCGCATCGATCAGCTCTTGCGATCGGCCCGCATCAACCTGCTCAAATCCGAACTTGCCATCACACCGGAGGAGATCGCCGCCTACTACGTGGAGAACATGGGGAGGTTCGATACACCCGAGCGCATCGCCGTCTACCGCATTCTCTGTCCGACGCGTGAGGAGGCCGTTCGTGTGATCGCCGAGGCGAAAGCCAACGGAGGTTTGCGGCGCTGGAACGACTTGGCGCGCGAACATTCCAGCGACAAGGCGACCTCGATGCGGGGAGGCAGCCTCGGTGCCTTGGCGCACGATGGATCGTCGAGCGAGCCGAGCGTGCGGGCCGATCCGGCGCTGTTTGCCGCGGCAAGCCGCGTCAAGGACGGCGAAATCGTGGGCGACCCCGTGCCGGAGGGGACTTCGTTCGCAGTGATCTGGCGCCGGGGCAGCGTGCCGGCCGTGCACCGCACGATCGAAGAGGAAGCGAGCGCCATTCGCCAAGTCCTCGTCCGCAAGAAGCTCGAAACTGGATTGAAGGACCTGCTCAAGAAGCTGCGCGCCGATCGTAAGGTCGAGGAGCAGCCGCAACTGCTCGATGTGCTCGAAGTAGACTCGTCCGGCGAGGTCGTCCAAAGAAAAAGGCCCGGTCTCGCGCCACGAACGGCGGCTGCTCCCCCGGCCCCCTCGGCGACCCCCCGCGGCCTGCGGTAATCTGCGGGTCATCGAACGTCGGGAAGCGAGATTTCATTCTGGTTCCTCTTCGCTGGGTTCGACGGGGACGCCGGTCTGCTTGACGATCTCGAGCGCCGCGCTCGCCGCGGCTTGCTCGGCCAATTTTTTCGTGCGACCGCGCCCTTCCGCAACCGACTTGCCGAAGATCTCCACGGCCATCAAAAACTCGCGATCGTGCTCCGGTCCGTCCACGGCGACGAGGCGATAGGCCGGCGCTGGCCCGCCGCCCGCTTGAACGAGCTCTTGCAGCGTCGTTTTCGGGTCCCTTCGACTGAGCTCTGCGATGTCGTCGACGCTGTTGGCGACGATCAGCGCGGCGAGGCGACGCGCTTCGGGCAGGCCGCCATCCAGGTAGATCGCGGCCACCAGCGCCTCGACGGCATCGGCCAGCACGTTCGTCCGCTCGCTGATGCCGCTCGCGGCAGCTCCCTTGCCGACTTGGAGTGCCGCGCCCAATCCGTTGTCGCGGGCCCAGCGCGCGAGCGACTCGCCGTTGACCAGCGCGCCGTAGGCTCGCGACAACACCCCCTCGTTCGCGTCGGGAAGTTTTTCGAGCAAGAGCTCGCTCACGCAGAGGTCGAGCACCGCGTCACCGAGAAACTCGAGCCGCTGGTTGTCGGGCACCCGCTCGGCGCGGTGCTCGTTGGCGTAGCTCGGGTGGGTGAGCGCCTCCTCGAAATGGCGCGGCGGGCCGGCGAGGCCGAGGCGCTCGAGCAGGGCCTTGCGCGCGCTGTCGGTGGGGCTTGCCATGAGACCTCTGGGATCGTCCGGGTGCTATCCTACATCGTCGTGGCCGATCTCATCGCTTGTCCCTTTTGCCACGAGCTTTTCGCCCAAGGAGAGGCCGAGGAGTGCCCGGCCTGCGGGCTGCCCCTGACCCGTCTAGACAAGCTGCCGATGTCACACGACGCGATGGCCGAGGACGATTTCGGCATTCCGATCCAGCCGCACCTGGAACCGCTCTCCTGGTTCGAGTTGCGCAGGGGTCGGGGGCTGCTCGTGGTTCTGTGCTTGTTGGGCTTCGTCGCCTTCTTCGCTCCGTGGGTCGACATGAGCTCGCCGGAAATTCGCCTGCTCTCGGGCGCCGATCTCGCCAAACGCATTGGTTGGATTTGGGGGGCAGGTGTGGCCTGGTTCGTCCTCTTGCCGATGGCCGTCACTCGCCGATCGATCGACCAAATGAGGGGCGCGCGCGTGGCGGCGGCATTCCTCTCGGCTATCCCTTTGATTACCGTTTCGATTCTGTGGCTCAGCCCTCCTCACGCTCGCTACGTGCCCATCCGCTTCGAGTGGGGCTGGGGCATCTACGCGACGTGGATGCTCGGCTTCATTGCGACGGTAACCTCTATCCGATTCGGTGGGAGAATCGATGACATCAAGGTGTCGCGCGGGGCTGTAACCGGGCGCGGGCCCACCCTGCATTGAATCGACCTTGGAGTCCTGGCTTCGCGCGCGCGGTTCTGCCATGCTTGGCAAGGCATGGCGCGTAGAAGGACACCGCTGCCTGCTTGGCAGGAGCTCGACGAAGAGGTCGATTCCATCGACGTGCCGGCCGCCGTCGTCTGCACGCGCTGCGGGCGAGGCGATTGCCTCGGTTGCCTGGAGGAACGGACGGGCGCGTCGGGTGTCATGGCGATCGTGCCTTGGGAGCGCTCGCAACAGACGTGGCCCACGCGATTCTTCGCCACCGTGCAGGCCACCACCCGCGGCGCGGAAGGCTTCTTCTGCGCGTTGCCGGATGGCGCCGTTTCGCCGGCGTTTCGGTTCGCGGTGCTCGCCGAAGTCTTTGCAGTGGGCTCGACGGCGGCGATCATTGCGCCGCTGGTCGTGCTCGGAATCCCCGGGCTTTTGCTGCGCTTTCTCACCAACGGTTCGACCCGCGGGGTGGTGGGGCTTGCAACGCTGGTCGGCGTGGTTGGCTTCACGACGCTCCTCGTCGCGGCCCACGCGCTGCACGGCCTATCGCTCGGGGGAGCGGCGTCCCGCTCGCGGGCTTTGCGGCTTGGTCTCTACGCGTGCGGCTGGGACTTCGGCTCGAGCCCCGCCGGCGCCGTCGCGGCGACCTGCTCGGACGGGCTCCGGTCGGGCGTCGCCCTCGTCGTTTCGTCGGTCACCGCGCCCAGTCGCGCCATCGATGCCGCGCTCCCCACCATTTATCAACTCGATCGCGAAGCCGCGGAGAAGGCGAAGCGGCGCGCCATGCGCATCGCCATGGCGCTTTCGGTTCCGGCGGTCGTCGTCGTGCTCGCCCTCGTCACAGCTACCGCGCTCTTCAGCTGAGTCGCGCTAAAACGCCGTCCCGAGCTGCAGCGCGATCGTGTTCTGCCGCGGTACGTTGGTGAGCGCCTTTTTCTCCTCGTCGTCATTGGCGGTTCCGGGGTCGACGAGGTCGGTGATGAATTGGCCGCCGATGACGATCATTTCGTAACGGTACGAAATACCGGCCACGATCCGATGGCGCGTGATGCGCGTCCTTTGAAAAATCTTGGTGTTGTTGAGGTCATCGGGCGAGCCGTTGGTTCCGGTGGCGTCCCCGCAAACGGGCTGCCCGTTGTAAGGTCCTTGGGTATGCGCCGCGTCATCGCCCGGCCAGCCGCCGGGCACCTTTTGCCCCTGATAATTGCAGTAGCCGAGGGCATCGGTGGCGGGCGTCGGATCGACGAGCCCCGAATCGCCGAAGATGCGGATGAACTGATAGCCGATGTAAGGTGTAAGGACCGCCGAATCGGCGATCGGAAAGGGCTTGGACACGATGCCGTCGCCACTGGCGATGGTCATCTGGAATTCGGGCGTTCCGGTCACCGTACGAACGCCGGCCCCCAATGCCAGGTCCGGCAGGACACCTAAGAAGCCAGTGCGAAAGCCCTCGAGCAGGCTCCAGCGCACGTCGGCTCCCCCGGACATCAACGATGTGTGAGCCATGTAGCCGATGGTGATGCCCACTTCGAATCCGAAGGGAAGACCCTTTCGGAGATTCAAGTTGTAGACCTGCAGCCAGCTGTCCGGACTGTTGTTTCGAATCGATCGCTGACCGGTGTTGGGGTCGACCGGACCTTGCGTTCCGTTGTGCCAATAGTCGGCATCGCTGTCGATGCTGGTGAACGCGCCCTGCACCGCTACCTGAAAGCCGCCGAAGCCGGTGGTTCTTGCCGGGTACATGGCGAGCGGCGCGAAGGCAAAACCATATTGATTGATGATTTTCTTGAACGCCGCATCATCGTAGGCACAGGCCTTGACGCCGGGCCGGTACGCCCCCACCAGCCCCATCGATGGATCGACGTTGGCGCACGGGAGGAGCGAGTTCGCCGGATCGTGGACGAGCCGCTCGAGCGCGGGATCCATCGGGTCGGCCGGCGATGTCCCGGAAATCGCGAGGATGGACGAAATCGAGGCCAGCGAAGCTACGAGCGTGATCGGCCGAAGTCGCATCGATTCGTCTCCGATTCGCGAGGCTACTTTCCCGCTATGATCTCCGTCAAGCGGCGCGAAAAACACATCCACTTCTTGCGAGAAAATGGCACGCAACCACGCCCCACGCCTTCGATCCAGACCGCTTTCATCCCCGGTTCACGTGGTGCTGGTAGAGCCGGAGATTCCCCCCAACACCGGCAACATCGCCCGGCTCTGCGCGGCGACGGCTTCGCCCCTCCATCTCGTGGGGGCGCTCGGGTTCCGGATCGACGACAAAGCCGTGCGGCGGGCAGGCATCGATTATTGGCACCTCGTCGACGTGAGGCGGCATCTCGATCTGGTGCACTTCCGCAACGCGCTGCCCGACGCTCGTTGGGTGCTGCTCAGCGCCTCCGCCGAGCAGAGCTACCTCGAAGCGAATTTCCAGCCCGGCGATGCCCTGATCTTCGGGCGAGAAAGCGTGGGACTTCCCGATGACCTTCTCGCCCGGTACCCGGACTCGGTCTTCGGGATCCCGACGCTCGGGCCGGTTCGCTCTCTCAACCTCGCCAACGCAGCTTCGATCGTCCTCTACGAAGCCCTGCGCCAGGTCGGCGCGCTCGACGACACGTTCATGGGGTAGCGTTTCAACGCTTGAACAGCTTCCCGAGCCCGGAGAGAACCCCCCCGTCTTTCTTGGGCGGCGGATTGGATGCTTTGCGCTGAGGGAGGGTCGACCGAGCAGGCGGTGGGTTGGATTGGCCGGCGGTTGGCGCGGGCGTCGATCGACGAGCAGCGCCGGGATTCGAACGGCGTTCGGTTTTCGAACGCCGCATCTCGTAGAGGCGAACCTCTCGAGCGGCGTCGAGATTCTTCGGGTTGAGCTGGTAGGCCGACCGGAAGTCGGCCATCGCCGATTCGATCCGGCCCATGCGTTTTTTCAGCGTGGCCCGGCAGAAGTACGCTCTTTCGCAACGCTCGCTATTTTCAATCGCCCGATCGCAGAGCTTGACCAGATCGTCGACCGGTGCGTCGGAAGGTCTCTTGGAGAGTTGCAACATGACGTAGAGCGCGATGTAGTCGCTCTGCTCGGGATCGGCCTTGTAGGCGCGCAAGATGAATTGCTCGGCGCCCGCATCGTGCCGTTTCCACAAGATTTCGGCGCGCTGAAAGTCGGTCGCCGCGTCGATGATCTGCTGAATCTTGTCGGCTTCCTCGGGCGTGCCGGTGCCCCCTTTCAGCACCTCGGTGTAACGCTTTCGCCGGCCTGGGTTGGAGAGCGTCTCGAAAGCTTCGCTGATCCGTGCGAATACCTTCGACGCGGCGTCGCGAGCGCTCGCGAGCTCGGCGGGGAGGCGATCGGGGTGCCAGGTCTTGGCGAGCGCGTAATAAGCGGACTGGATATCGGCCTCGGCGGTGTCCCGGGCGACGCCGAGTATCGCAAAGTAATCTTCACGGTCGATCATCGCCGATCGCCGCACGATCGCTTCTCGCCGGGTCATGTGCTCGGGTGAAAGCGACGGAGGAATCGACGAGATGGGGGTAGGTTCGTCGGAGGGGCGGCGTGACGTCAGCTTGACGCGCGCCAACGGCACCCGGCCGACCGACGCCGGGCCGGCCCGCATCGCCGGGGGATCGACCGCGCGCTGGACGCCGACCGGAGGTGCCGCACT
>DASWDH010000526.1:0-12899 GCA_036395495.1 Polyangiaceae bacterium | reverse complement strand
ACCAGTGCCCGCCGAACCGCCGGAGCCGCTCGAGCCTCCCGCGCCGCCCGCGCCTCCCGCGCCGCCCGAGCCGCTGCTCCCGCTCGCGCCTCCCGCGCCCCCCTGCCCGCCGGAGCCGCTCGCGCCTCCCGCGCCGCCGTTTCCTGCCGCGGCGGTGTTGCTGCCTGCAGCGCCGGAGCCACTGCTCGAGGTCGCGCCGGTCGCGCCACCGGTGCCGTTGGTCGCTCCGCCATCGGCGCTGGTCGACCCCGCACTACCGGTGACGCTATCGCCTCCCGAAGTGGTCGTGGCGGCGGTCGTCGGATCCGTCGTGTCGATGCCGCTGCCGGATGAGCCCGGCCCCGCGTCGTCGGGATGATCGGGATCGCGAGGAAGGGACGACAAATCGTAAACGGAACAGCCGAGCCCGCCGAGGAATCCCGAGAGAAGGATGACGGCTCTCAACTGCACGTGAATGCCTCGTCTCGCCGATGCGCCGAGGACCGCAATGGTTCGGCTCCATCGTAATATTCAATAGTTAGTTGCCGCAGGAGCGGACATTGGACCAGGAAACGCCACGTCGTCGGCGACCCGGGCCGCAACGCCCAGGAAATGCAGCGCTTTCGCGATACGCGCGTTAACATTACTGCGTCAGATCCTCGCTACCAGATCGTTTCATCGGAGTAGCCATAGGCCCCCTCAAGTACTGACCGGACAGGCGGAACTGGCTGTCGGCGAAGCCGAGGAGGCGAGGCCTGGCGGCCATTCCGGTCTGATGCGCCCTACCGACGGCCTCGCCGTCATTTGCGTGGGCGAAACGCGGCAATTGCTGATCGTGATCTGTCATCGCCAAGATCTGACGTAGTCATGCTAAAGCTTCGGCGGCGCGGGGGCCGTGAACGCGGCGGCATCGAAACCAAGCGCTTTCTCGATCGCGGCAATCTTGTCGACCGCATCGTCGAACCCGTCTTTGCCGAAAGCCTTGTGCTCGATCTCTTCGAAGAGCTCACCCATTTCGTCGAGCTGCTTGGGAGACAGCTTCGTCTTCCAAGCGGGAAAGACGATGGTGTCCTCACGCGCCGCGTGCTCCTCGTACATGCGTGCAAACGCTTCGAGGGTGCGGGCGAGCGGCTCCACAGCGCCGATGCCGATCGTGTTCCGCGTCGTCGCGAGAACGTACTCGGTGATCTCGCGGCCGCGTTGGTGCTGCACGAGGAGCGTGTCTACCTCGCTCATCACGCTGCCGCCCATTGGCTTCAGCGCCGGGAACACGTGTGCTTCCTCGAGCTGCTTCTCGTGATAGTCCTCTCCGAACGCTCGCATCAACGTAGCGGCTTTGTGCAGGAGCTCCGGCGGCACCGACGCGCGATTGCCGCGAAGACGCGTCGCGGATTCCCGATAGACGACGAGCACGCGTCGAATCACGCCGTGCTCACGCATCAAGTCCTCCACTGCTTCCACGTCTTCGCCCTTTTCTTCTTTCGGAGGGGCGCCCGCGCTGGTGGCCGCGGCCGCCGGATCCGAGCGCTGCTCCTTGCGACAAGCCGCCAAAAGCACGCCGGCACCTGCCGCCGTGAAGAGTGCCCTTCGAGTGCCCTGGTCGCGCATGTGTCCTCCATATCGCAGCCCGAGTCATTGGGGAGGACGCAATGTAGTCCGAGCGCTCCACGAAGGTCTTGGGGATTCCGGCCGGGCAACGTAGCATGCATGGATATGGGGATGTGTTCGAGAGTCGGGGTCTTGGCGAGGCTTGCTTTGATTTCGGGTTGGCTCGCATTCGCGACCACGCTTCACGCCGAGCCGACGGCCGCCGACAAGGCGACGGCGCAAGCGCTGTTCGACCAAGGCAAGCAGCTAGCCGCCTCGGGCAAGTTCTCCGAGGCTTGTCCCAAGTTCGAAGAGAGCCAACGGCTCGACCCCGGCGTCGGCACGCAGTTTCACTTGGCGAACTGCTACGAGCAAGCGGGACGCACCGCAAGCGCTTGGACTCTCTTTCTCGAGGTCGCATCGGCGTCGCACGCACAAGGGCAACTCGAACGCGAGAAGGTAGCGCGGGCGCGTGCCTCGTCGCTGCAGGCCAGGCTGCCGAAGCTCACCATCTCGGTTCCCGACGGGAGCCGCACTTCGGGGCTCGAAATCAAGCGCGATGGAGTTCCGGTGGGACCAGCGCAGTGGGGCGCTCCGTTGCCCGTGGATCCCGGCGATCACACGATCACCGCATCGGCGGCGCGAAAGCGGTCGTGGCAGACGGCGGCTCGGCTCCCGCCCGAGGGCGGTTCGGTGACGGTCTCGGTACCGCAGCTGCAGGACGCCCCCACCGAAACGCCGCCGCCGCTTGCCGCCGCCTCGCCGCGTTCTGCGCCGGCGGAGGGGCCCAACGCTTCGCCACGGCAATCGTCCGCGCGTGGGACGCTCGGTTTGGTGGTGGGTGGCGCGGGCGTTTTGGTGATCGGCACCGGCGTCGTCCTCGGGATTCTTGCCAAAGCGAAGTTCGACTCCGCACAAGACCATGGCTACTGTGACGCGACCGGTTGCGAAGCCCGCGGACTCGAGATTCGGAGCGAGGCGGTCAAGCGCGGGAACGTGGCGACGATCGTCTTCAGTGCGGGCGCGGTCTTCACCGCCGGCGGGCTGATTCTCTGGCTCACGGCCCCCAAGTCCGACGCCCCCCGAGCGGCCGCGTTGTCGTTGACGTTTGCACCGAGCGAAGTGCTGCTGCGAGGAACCTTCTAATGCGCCATGCGAGCGTTGTCGCCGCTCTTCTCACGATCAACCTGCTGCTTGGATGCAATGCAATCTTGGGAATCGAGGAGGGCTCCCCGCGATCCGACGGAGGTACCGATGCGCTCCCCCCGGCGGGCCCTCCGCTCACCTGCGCGTGGGTCTTCCCCAGTCATCGCACGGTGGCCGATCTTTCGGCGAACACCGGAGGCACGCGACTCTTCGGATCGAACCTCGTCGCGACTCACGTGCCCGGCAACCCGATCTTCCGGGTGGCCGCTTTTCACGATCCGCCGCTCGGGCCATTCGAGCTCTACACGATCGATGCCTCGCCGAGCAGTATGCTGTTTCCGCCCCAATCGGTGGGCAGCAACGGTGTGCCCGTCCAGATGCTGAGGCTCGACAACTCCACCATCGGGATCGTCGTCGTCGGTCTGCCCATGGCTGGCACCTCGCCAGAAATCCTCCTCTACCGAGTCGACGATGCAGACCGATTGGGCTCGGCGTCCCAGGGCGCCCCGCTCATCGACGCATCGACTCTCGGAAACCTCAGCGAAGTGAGCGCGCTGATGGATGTGGGGCCTTCGGGTGAATCGCTCGTTTTGTCCTATCGGGCGAGTCCCAACGAATATCGCGTGTCGCTCGGTCAAAGGGTGGGCGGGGCCGCGGGTACGTTATTCGATTTGACGTCCGACTTCGTCGAGCCCAACATTCGGCAGCGTGCCGTGTTGACGGTCGGAGGCCGGACGCATGTCTTCGTGGGGCTGCCCGGCAGCCCAGCCGGAGGTCGGCAATTCAGCCTCGATTTTGGTTCGACGACCGCGCCACCTCCGCGACCCATCAGCAATATGACGACGTTTCTTCTGGCGACGGGAATCAGCCCCTTCGGCAAAATCAACGTAGCCGCGGTCGATCTCGGTTTGGGCGTCGCTCTCATGACCGGTCAGCTCGATGCGACGCAAATCGAAACCTTCCAAGCTTCCGATTTTCCGGTGGCCACGATGTTCGGAGGGCTGACGTCGGTTCCCTATGCGAGTGCTCCCGGTTGGATTGGAGACAACTTGGTGAGCCTCGGACACACCGGACCAGCAGCCGATGAGCTCACCATCGTGTGGGCCGATCCGTTCGGGCACATGCGCGTCCAGCAGAAGATCGATCAGGCGCCGGCTGGTACGAAAATCGGCGCGTCGGTGTTCACCGCGGCGGCGCAGCTCGGAATCTTGGGAGGCATTTTGAACGTCGTCTGGGCGGTCACCTTGATCGCCCCCGACGGCGGAGAGCCCTACGACGTCTTGTATTATGACCAGATCCGCTGCCTGTAACGTCAGGCTTCATCGATGCATCAAAATCGTTGGCTGATCCTTGTACGTCGTGCGGGTAGATTCCGTGTATCCGCATTTCTGTGCAACTCGAATCGAGCGCGTGTTGGCTGGAGCAATGAGACAAGCCGTACGCATGACGCCGAACCGTGTTTCGAGCCAAGCGAGAGCGGTGCGGGCGGCCTCGGTGGCCAGGCCTTTGCCGTGCGCAGATGGAGTGAGCACCCAACCGATTTCCGGGAGGCCTTCGATCGACGGGACTATGTCACGTTTGAAATCGGCGAATCCAACCTCGCCCACGAATCGGCCCGACGCCTTCTCGTTCATCAACCAAAATCCGAATCCCTTCAGATACCAGTGCCCGACGTGGCGCTGGAGCTTGATCCATACGTCTTCGCGTGAGAACGACCGGCCGCTGATGTGCCGGGTGACTTCCGGATCACCCCACATGGCGGCGCAGTCCTCGAGGTCATCGACACGATGTCCACGCAGGACCAGGCGCTCGCTCTCGACGGTGGGAATTTCGACCATGGACGAGGTCTTACCACGACGATCGGCAAATGCCGTAGCCTGCCGGTGATGAACACTCAGCTGGAGTTCACCTGTCGCGGATGTTGAGAGGGCCGAGAAACATGCGCTTGCCGAGCTCGACGCCGTTGTGACGCAGAATGGCGTAGGCGGTGGTGACGTGAAAATAGAAGTTCGGGAGCGCGAACTCGGTGAGGTAATCGGTGCCCATCAGGACCTTGCCTTCCATGAGGGGAAGATCGACGAGGCGCGATTCCGCGCCGGCGAAGTCGACCGGTGTGAAAGTCTCGAGGTAAGCCGCGGAGGAACGGAGCCGGTTGCGAAGGGCGTCCATCGTCTGCTCGGTGTCGGGGTGGCGCGGCGCGTCTTTTCCGGTGAGCCGCGCCGCCGCGAACTTTGCGGCGTCCGACGCGGCCTGTACTTGGCGCACGAGCGGGTACTGATCCGGTGCAAGCCGCATCGACAAGAGGACGTTGGGATCGAACGATCGCTTTTGTGCATAGTCGGTGGCTGCTTCCAGCCACTTGTCGACGTTCTTCAACATTTTCTTGAACTGCGGGACCGAAACTTCGTAGAGGGACATGAGCGAATCTCCAACATCGAGTGTCGTAGCTACTGCGTCGCGAACGCGTAGACGGCGTCGTCGCTTGCGACGAAGATGCGACCCTTCGCGACGATGGGCGTCGAGAATCGACGGATGTTGGACAGCATCTCCGCCGCCCCGCCGCCGCCAAAAACCGTTTGTCCGGTGTCGCCGTCGAATCCAACGAGGCGGCTGGCCCCTTCGGCGCCCAGGCTCCATACGATCGCTTCTGATCGACCGTCGGTGGTGGTCACGATGGGCGAGCCTCGTCCGTTCTGTGCCGCACACCAGGCCACGGTGACCTCGGGTGGAGAAGCGGCGCTGATTTTGATGGCGGTCAGATCGCCCGATCCGCTCGGGCACGCCATACCATTGCCGGCAAACGCGACATAGGTTCCGGTGGCCGTCGTGTAGGAGGCTGCCGCCGTGATGATCGAATTGCTGGCCACCTTGGCGCTGGTCACGCCTTCGCCGCTGGTTCCGTCGCCGGTTCCGAGCCCACCCAAGTGGGATCGATCGAGCACGTAGGCGACGCCATTCTTGCCGAGCGCCACGACGAGCTGCGACGGCGTGGCCCCCGCCACGTCGACGAGAATGGGGCCCGCACCGCCGAGATCACCGTCACTATCATCGAGCGGCTTCCAGTTGGAAGGAGTGAAGTAGTCTTTCGCGTCGCCGCTGAACGCAACCCCCGTTTGGAATCGGAGAATGGCTTCGCCCTGCTGCCACGTCGTCGTACCGATCGTATTGCCGGTGGCCACGAAGAGCGATGCCGCGTCCGACGCGAAGCCACCCGGAGCCCAAATGCCGCCGCCTCTCGCGCCGACGGCGAACCCCTGCGCAGCGTTTGGATTTCCACTCGGAATACCGATGACCCATCCGCGGTAGTCGCCGCAGTCGCCGGCGTGCGCTCCGTAGGCGACGTAGAGCGTCCCGTTGAAAAGTGCGAGAGCGCTTCTTTGATTCTGGACGCTGGGCGAGAACGCGACCGGGCCGAACTTGATGTTCGCTCCGACGTCGAGCGGCCATCCCGCTCGCGTCGAACCGTCCTCGGTCGACAGCCCGAAGACCAGATGCTTGATGGTCGTTCCGCCGTCGGCACTGCTCATCGCAGCTACGAAGAGCGTCTTGGAAGCGAAATCGATGACTGGCGTTCCGGTGATCCCGAGCGGATCGATGTCGCCGCACGGAAGCGAAGTACGGGGAACCGGGTCGCCGAGTTTCTCTTGCCACACGATGGACCCGTTCGTCGCATCGAGGGCATAGACGCGGTTCTGCTCGGTGACCGCGAAAACGAGGTCGTGACCATCTGCGCCGCGATCGAGGTAGAGCGGTTGCGCATACGTCGGCCCTTCGATCGTTGCGTGGAAGCTCGGGTCGATGTGGAGCTTCGCGGCGGCTGCTTTCGTGAACGTCGCGTCGACGTAGAGCCCATCACGACTCGCATTGTTGTGGTATTGCAACACGCTCGCGCCGGGACCGTCGCCCTCGGAATCCGAGCTCGAGCAGGCGATCCAAATGGCCAGGCAACAGCCCGCACCGGCAGCGCACCACGAAACCCAGCGTGACGACGGCATGCTCATTTCGTACGCAGTATGAGCTCTTCGACGCTCCGTGTCATCGCTCATTAGATTACTGCGTCAGATCCCCACTACCAGATCGTTGCATCGGAGTAGCCATAGTCCCACGAAAGTCTGACCGAACAGGCGGGACTGGCTTTCGGCAAAGCCGAAGAGGCGAGGCCTCGCGGCCATTCCGTTCTGAGGCACAGCTCCGACGGTCTCGCCGTAGGTTACGTGGCCGCCTCGCGAAAATTGCCGATCGTGATCTGCCGCAGCCAAGATCTGACGCAGTAAAGCTAGACCCCGCCTTCGGCGGAGATGCCCCAGTCGAGAGGCGTGCCACTCTCGCTCGGAGCACGCTGGCGCTGCCGCAGGACCATGCGGTAATAGGCACCCCGCTTTTCCATCAGCTGATCGTGGTTGCCGAGCTCGACGATGCGCCCGCGGTCGAGCACCACGATCGCGTCGGCATGCGTGATCGTGCTGAGGCGGTGCGCGATGACGAAGGTGGTGCGATTGGCCAACAGCTCCTTCATCGACGCCTGGATGAGCTGCTCGCTCTCGGTGTCGAGGTTGCTCGTCGCTTCGTCGAGAATGAGAAGCTCGGGATCGGCCAAAAGGGCGCGGGCAATCGACAATCGCTGGCGCTGTCCACCGGACAGCTTGACGCCGCGCTCGCCGATCGTCGTCTCGTACTTTTCCGGCAGTCGCTCGATGAACTCGTGCGCATTCGCCCGCTTGGCGGCTTCGATGATTTCCTGCAAGCTGGCACGCGCGCGGCCGTAGGCGATGTTTTCGCGCACGGTGCCATCGAAAAGAAAGACCTCCTGCCCGACGATACCCCACAAAGAACGCAAGCTCCGCAGCTTGATTTTGCGAAGATCGACGCCATTGAGGAGAATCGCGCCTTCGGTGGGATCATGAAAGCGCGCCACCAGATCGGTGATCGTCGTCTTGCCGGCGCCGCTCGGGCCGACCAGCGCGACGACCGATCCCCCCCTCACGGCGAGGTCGAAATCATGGATGACCTCGATTCCTGGACGATAGGCGAAGCTCACGTCCGAAAACCGAATCTCGCGCACCGGAGTGGGCGCATCGACGGCGTCGGGCGCGTCGGGCTTGTCGAGCGGCTTGTCCATGACTTCGAAGACGCGATCCATGGCGGCGAGCCCGCGCTGCGTCTCGCTCAAGGCATTGACGATTTGCAAGACGGGTTCGAGCAGGCGCCACACGTAGCCCTGAAACGCGACCAAGGTGCCCAGAGTGGCCTTACCCTGCAAGACCAGATAGCCACCGAAGCCGATGATCGTGAGCTGCGTCATCGGCATGATGAAGTCCCAAATGACTGCAACTCCGCGCTGCGTGCCCGTTGCCAGCATCTGCTTGCGGATGACGGTGTGATGCCCAATCGCGTAGGCGAGCTCCTCTTTCTTTTCGCGTCCAAATCCGCGCACGACGCGAATGCCGGTGAGTCCCTCACTCACCCGGGCGTCGATTTCGGACCGATCCTGTCCGATCGACCGCCAAATCGTGCGGACCCTGCGCACCCACAGATGCTGCGCGAGCATGACCGGCGGAATCGCCAGAAGCACGGCGGTCGCGATCTGCCAGTTCAGAATGAAGATGATCCCCAGCGTTACGGTCAGGCGCAGCAGGGAAAGGACGGGGCTGACGAGCGCCAATTGCAGAAGGCCGGTCGTGTTGTCGACGTCGCTCGAGAGGCGCGAGATGACGCCTCCCGTCTTCATTTCGGTGATCTCCCCGATGGGGAGGCGCAAGATCCGATGAAACAACTGTGTGCGTAGGCCGAATGCGAGCTTCGAATTGAGCAGCTGCATGCGTAGGCTACGAGCCAAGTTGACGCCGGAATTGAACAGAAAGAGGGTGGCCATTGCCCCACCGAGGACGACCAAACGCGTCATCTTGTCGCTGAGCGGCATGGCGGTATTCAACACGACGCCGTCGATGAGATACTTGGACACCAAAGGCCAAACCATGTCGCTGGCGATTCCGAAGAGCGCCAGAAACAAGACCAAGACGAGCGCCCACCGGTGCGGGGCGAGCAGCCCGAAATAGCGCCGAGCGTAGCGCCCTCTACGCTCTCGATTCGACGTTTCGGGGGGCGGAGCGGCGGGAGCTCTGCCAGTTTCGAGAAATCCGAGGTATCGCTTGCGCGAGGTGTTGACTGGACGCGTCACCGGCATGTTTCGTTTGCGAGGCAGCTGTTGGCGAGAGGAAGCCTAGCGCGGAAGCATGGCAGCGGCGACGGGACGCTCAAGTCGCTCCATTACTGCGTCAGATCCTCGCTGCCAGATCGTTTCATCGGAGTAGCCACAAGCCAACTGAAGTATTGACCGGACAGGCGGAACTGGCTACCGGCGAAGGTGCAGAGGCGGGGCCTGACGGCACGGCCTCGCCGTAACTTACCTGGCCGACACGCGGAAATTGCCGATCGTGATCTGCCATGGGCAAGATCTGACACCACTCCTAGCCGTCGAGCTCCGGATAATGCCGGAACAGGCCGTCGGTATTGAAAGGGATGCGGCGCCGCGAAGCCAAATACGCCGCGATCCGCGGGCGCTCCGCCACCTGGTCGTGCAGCGCGAAGACCAGTGGATACTTCGATGCAAACCCGGCGATCGATTTCGGGAACGCGTAGCGCAGCCCCGCGAGAAGCTGGAACATCGACAAATCGACGTAGGTCAAGGCTGCGCCGAGCAGGTGCCGTCCCTTGCTCGCCCGGTTGTGCTCGAGGACGCGCTCGAAGTAGCGGAGGTACTTGGGGATGCGTTCCCCGATGAAGATGGGCCCCCGCCGCTTCGCTTCGGTCTTCTGGTCTTCGTAGTAGAGACTGACCGCGATGGGGTGATGGACGTCGTGCGCTTCGTCGACGCAATCGGCGATCGTCAGCTGCAGCTGATTCGCGCCGAGGCGGCTCGCCTCGTCGTCGGGCACGAGGTCGTGGCGGGGTCCGAGGTACGCCAAGATATTGGGTGTCTGCGCGATGACGAGATTTCCCGATTTGAGGAACGGCGGCGCGAACGGCGCCGGTCCATTCGACGTTTCCTTCATCATCTTCGTCATCGCTTTGACGCCGCCACCTTCGGCTTCGCGCAACCGCGCGACGTCCCGGTAGCGGACGCCCGCCTCCTCGAGCGCAAGACGAACGAACTCGCCCCGACCCTGAATGCCCGGCCAATAGTAAAGGTCGTAGATTGCGTCGCTCATGAGGTGAGGCTCGCGCGAACGATGCGACTCGTCAACGATGCTTCGGCGTACCCACTCGAGATGAGCGTATGCTTCGTGCCGGAGGGAGAAGCCCATGAACGTTCGCCGATTACGAGCAGAAGACGCAGGGGCGGGAGATTCCGGTCGTCGTGCTCAAGGAGTCCACCGTTCCGCCGTCGTAGGCCAACATCAGCGGACCCGAGCGGTGTAAGGTCCGGCGCCGTTGCTTCGTTCCTCGTCCATCGGAGGACTTCCATGCGGATACGGGTGCTCGCGGCCGTTCTTCTTTGCTTACCAGCTTGTGCAGGCCAAAAGATGCGTGGACCTGCGACCCCGGGAGGCCTTCCCACCTCGAGCGACAGCCCGGCACCTGCCGCAGAGATGGCTGCGCAGTCGTCGCCCGCCTCCGGGAAATATGCGACGGCGGGGGGGTCTGAAAGAACGGTTACCGGTCGTGCATCCGTAGGGATGGCGACGGCCCCCTCTGCCGCTCCCGCGCCGGCTCCTCCGACGGCGCCTTCGGGAGCGGTTGCAAGCGGGAAAGCCGCTCGGCCCGAAATGCTCGACATCGAGGCGAATCTCGTCCTCGAAGTCGACTCCGTCGGCGTCGCCACGGCGCAGCTGCGCGCCGCTGCCAAACGCCTGGATGCGGTGATCGTCGAAGACAGTCTCACCGAACAACCGGGGAGCACGACGGCGCGAATGACCATTCGAGTCCCGACCCACGAGGCCGAGAGCTTTTTCGATGCCGCGAGCGCGGTCGGTCGCTTGCGGTCGCGGCAAGTGTCGGCGCGGGAGATCGGAAAGGAGTACTTCGACGCCGAGCTTCGTCTGGAGAACCTGCAGACGACGATGCGACGCTACGAAGAGATTCTGAAACAAGCCAAAAACGTCGACGAGATCCTGCGGATCGAAGGAGAGCTCGGGCGTCTTCGGGCGGAGATCGAGCAGACCAAAGGCAACCTGCGCTGGCTCGCCGATCGGGCCGCGCGCGCGACGATCCACATCAACCTGGTGATGCGCGGCCGCGAGATCGCGGCGCCCACCCCCGAGCCCATACCGGAAGCCAAGTTCTACCCCGGCCTCCGTCTGACCGAGCTCACCGATCTGCGCGGTGAGCAAGGCAACACGAGCTACCTCGGCGCCGGACTCTCCGCCAGGTTTTCGCGCGGGTTCGCCATTCAGGTCGATGGGCTTCGCCAGTCGGGCACCGGATCGCCGACCAAGGGGCTCGACGTCCTCTTGCTCACGATAGGCGGCGAGATGTATTCGGACTTTTTGGGCGGCGGAAAACGGAAGTATTTGAACCCGTACCTGGGATGGACTGTGGGATACGCGCGGTTCACGGGCCACAACGAAGCCCTCTTGGGTGTCACGCTCGGTCTCGAGCTTTGGAAGTCGAAGGCCGTCGTGATCGGCGCCGAGGCGCGGGCCCTTGGTCTGCTCTTCGGCTCCGACGGTTCGCATGCCGCCGTGCAGCCCGTGCTCGGTGTGAACGTCGCATTTTGAGTCGGCGTGGACCGAGCACATCCGGCTCTCTACTTGTGCTTTTGGGTCGCCGGTAGTGTGGGCGGCTGCCGGACCGCCGTTCAGGCCTCCTCACAATCTTCCGCCGAGCGCGCGATCGATGCAGCTCCAGAACATGAGGGCGCGACCACGCCCGCGGACTCGCGGCCTGGAACGAAGTTGGCGCCGATCGAGACCGATTGGTGCATCGACACGGTCAACGCACTCGACGAATCGACCTGTTACGTGCTGCCGGACGAGCCGACTGAAACGCTCCTCATCTATCTGCATGGCATCGTCCCGCCGATACCGACCAGCCCACAAAAGACGAGCGTAGAAACCGTCGTCGCGAATGCGGCGCGCCGCGCCCGCGTGGCCGCACTGATCCCACGCGGTCAGGCTGGGTTCGGGCCCGGCCGTCGCGAAAACTGGTTCGGCTGGCCGACGAGCGAGGCGAAATATCGGGAATACGCGCCGGCGTTCGTCGCGAGCCTCGCGGAGAAGCGCAAGAAGCTCGAAGACGCCTCCGGCATCACCTTCTCGCGCACGTACATCGCGGGCTCCTCGTCGGGCGCGTACTTCGCGGCCCTGCTGGCGCTGCATGGAGGGATCGCAGCGGATGGTTTCGGGATCATGTCGGGCGGTCGGGGCGCGAAAACAGCCGAGCTCGGTACACTTTCATCCAAGCCCGTCTACATTGGCTTCGGCAAGTACGACCGCGGCGTGCGGCTCGGTGCGCTCGCACTCGCCGAGATCTTTCGCGCCGCGCGTTGGCCCGTGCGTATGGGAGAGCACGCGGTCGATCACGGAGCCAAGGAAGTGTACCTCGACGAAGCCTTCGCCTTCTGGCGCGAGTACGGGCGCTGAATCGCGTCCGTCGAAAGAAGGTGGTGGGCCGCCCTCGAGAGGGCGGTTTCATGTGATGAACTTTTCTGGTCCTTCTAGAATGCGCGTGGATCCACGAGATCCACTCGATCCCATTCATCCATGGAAATCGGATCTATGAAATCCGATCGCGCTCGCTACGGGGCGCGAACGAAAGAGGCTTCTCGATTGAGGGCGATCCGCGAGCGATGACGAATGTCGAACGCTTGGCGCTTTCTTTGCTAACGTGGTCATACCGCATTCCACGAATTCGTTACCTAAGTCGTGCTAGGTAGTGGCTTCGCTTCTTAGGTTTACGAACGAGGAGACCTCCCCCATGACCAACTACGAAGCGGCGAGCCACAGCGAAACGGACGACGATCTCTGGCACGTTCAAATGAACAACGGTGACATCTGCCTGATGACACTGGACCAGCTCGACGACGCGTTTCAGACGAGTGTGATCGACGAAGAAACGTACGTCTGGCAGGAGGGCGCGACGGATTGGGTGACGCTGCGTGACATCGCCGGTATCGACTCCGACGAAGAGGTGAGCGTCGACATCTCGCTGCCCGGCGGTGCCGAGCTGCAGGGCTATCCGTACGACAA
>DASWDH010000525.1:0-7079 GCA_036395495.1 Polyangiaceae bacterium | reverse complement strand
CCGTCACGGCGTAAGGCGGCATGCCCGCGGTCCCCTGCCCGATGAGCTCCGCCAACACTCGCCAGGGCGAGGCGGTGGGAGCCGCCAGATCGGCTCCACCCAGCTGGTACGCGCGATTGAGCAGCACGTAAGCAGCGACGGCAGCTGGTGCGCCGACCAGAGCGCCGACGAGCTGCGCCATGATCTGGTGACGCGGCGAAGCGCCCAATTTTTGTCCGACTTTGAGGGTCTCGAGTGTTTGACCCGTTTGGCCTCCACTGCCGGCGGGAACGGATGCGGCGACGATGCTCGCAACGGCGGTCGGCGTCGCGGGGGCGAGCGCGAGCTGAGTGACGCGGCCAATCGAACCGAGCGGCATGGCCGCGGTCTCGCCGATGCTGCGCGCGACGACGACAGCCATGACCAGCGAAAGAGCCAGTGAGCCGAGCAACACCAGCGGGCTCACCTCGAAGCATAGCCATCCGGTGAGCACGACGATGGGCGCCAGCGCGGCAGGTGCAATCAGGGCGCGTCCGGCGTAGGTGTGCCCCAAACCGCGCACGTCGCGAGCCGAACGCGAAAGGAGGCGCCAATCGCGCGCGAGCGACGTGACCGTGGCTGCGATCATGAGCGCCGCGCCCGGCCACACGAGCCAAGCCCTGAGCGCTTGATGCGATGCATCGGCCACCACCTGCGTCGCCACCAGCCAAGGCGCGACGACAGCCCATCCCAAGACGCCGCCGACGAACAGGCCCCACCCCGTTCGCGGCCCGATGAGCACGCCGAGCGCAAAAAGGAGGGGGCTGAAGATGAGCCCCAGCGAGAGCTGCGGGGCACCAACGCCCGCTACGGCGAACGGCCAATAGCCGACGGCCGGAACGACGCTCGGCTTGCCGTCCCGAAACCAAGCGATCAGGCCTCCGGCAACGCCGCCCATCAGGAGCGCGCGCGCCTTGGCAACCGCGCGAGCTCCGGACCGGTGCATCGCTCGAATGACCTCCGCGGTGGCCACCGCGTCGGGAAAAGGCAGCGCGTCGTCAGCCAAGAAACGCTCCCGGAGGGGAAGCGCGAACGCGATCCCGAGCAGGCCGACGGCAATGCCCCAAGAGAGCAGCACCCAGCTCGGGTAACGATGGCCCATCATCGTGAGGGCCGGGAACGAACCGAGAAAGCCCATGGCAGCCGGCATGGTCGCCGCCGACGAGGAAACGCTCTGGGTGATGTTGTTCTCGAGCACCGAATACGGCGTTTTACCGAACGTGTTGCAGACAGCGAACCCGAGAATCGCGGCGGTAACGGTAGCGTTGTCGCTGAGGCCGGTCTTCAACCCCACATAGACATTACCCGCTGCGAACACCACTCCGAGCAGCGCGCCCGAAACGACGGCGCGAACCGTGAACTCCCTATCGCGCGTTTTGGCTGAAGGGGCGGGCATGCCAAGTTTCATTGGCGATTGGAGCCTAACACATTGGGTTTCTAATCGACGTGGCCCGACATCGGTAAGCGAGAACGACGGACATGCGACGATGTTCCCATGTCGGAAATCCATGATGCGGGTCGCATCGAATCACATCATCAGTTGATGTGAGGCGTATCGAAACGCATCACAGGGGTCCGGATGGCCAAACAACCCGCGCAGCAACGCAACCACCTGGAAGTTCTTGCAATTTCTTGCTCGCTCCCCCAACGGGGGGCTCTCCGCCGCTGACCGAATTGTGATATGGACTGCATCAAATCGCATCATCATTTGATGCAAAACGCATCAAAACGAAGCACCCAGAGTAGACTACACCAACAGGCTGCACAACTTCGCGCGCGCGGTGGCGGCGTCGATGCCGCGCACCTCGACGATCTTGCGTTTGCCGGTCTGGCCGGCGACGACGACGACGTCACGTTTCGCGACGCCGAGAGCGGCGGCAAGAAGCCGCGAAAGCTCTGCGTTCGCCGCCCCATCGACGGGCGGCGCGGCTAGCGCAACCTGCAAGGCTCCCTCTTTGAGCCCGAGGATCTTGCTGCGTGATGCGCAAGGGCGAGCTCGGACGTCGAATCTCACGCCGCCGGAGCGATCCGAGATCGCGAGGGCCGAGCCGTCGGTCACTTCGGCATCGAACAGATGGAGGCACCCGCGGCGGGCATGTAGCACTCGCGGGTGTAGTCCATCACCATGCGGTCGGTATTGAAGCGCCAGCCGAGCGTCTGGATCGCGCGCTTCATCCGAAAAACCCAGCCGCGCGGCACGTCGTGCTCGTCCCGCTCGTAATAGAGGGGAATGACTTCGTTCTCGAGCGTATGGAAGAGGGACTCGGCGTCGCGCCGGTCTTGTTCGTCGACCCGCACGTGCGTCGTCCCATTGCCGATCGCGAACCCGTTGAGTCCGTCGTACGCTTCGGCCCACCACCCGTCGAGAACCGACAAGTTCAGACCGCCGTTCAAGAGCACTTTCTGACCGCTCGTGCCGCTCGCTTCTTGCGGACGGCGCGGGTTGTTGAGCCACACGTCGACGCCCTGAACGAGATGCCGACCGACGTTGATGTCGTAATCCTCGACGAACACGATCCGACCGGAAAGCTCGGCCATGAGCGATGCATCGTGGACTCGACGCAACACCTCTTGACCGGGCTGGTCCGCGGGGTGGGCCTTGCCGGCAAACACGAACTGCACCGGCCGCTCGCGGTTGGTGATCATCCGGATGAGCCGCGGCATGTCCTGCATGAGGAGGTTCGCGCGCTTGTAGGTGGCGAACCGGCGCGCGAAACCGATGATGAGCGCGTCGGGATCCAGGGCCGTTTACGCTTGTCGAATGAGCTCCTCGGGATAGCCGGCGCGCCGTCGCTGATCGGAGACGACGCGACGAATGAAATGAACGAGGTCGGCCTTGAGCGTGCGATGCGTTTCCCAGAGCTCGGCGTCGTGCACGTTGTTGATGCGAGCCCACATCTGGGGGTCGGTCAGTCGCTCGCGCCAATCGGCGCCGATACGTTGCGTGTAGAGGTCCTGCATCGCGGTGGCGAGCCAGGTGCGCACGTGCACGCCATTGGTGATGTGGCCGAGCGGAACTTCGTCCTCGCGGTGATGGGGCCACAACACTTGCCACGACTTTCGGCTGATCCGGCCGTGCAGCGCGGAGACGGCGTTGGCGTAGCGAGACATCTTGAACGCAAGCACCGTCATGCACAGCGCTTCGTTGTGGTCCTCCGGGCGAATACGCCCGAGCCCCACGAACTCCTCGCGCGTCAGTCCGAGCGATTGGCGCAGGGGCTCGAGATGCTCGTCCACGAGATGCGGCGGGAATCGGTCGTGGCCGGCATCGACCGGCGTGTGGGTGGTGAACACCGTGTTCTGCGCGACTTCTTGCGCGCAGGTCCGGAAATCGGCGCCGGTCGCTTCCATGCGGAGCCGGGTCGACTCGAGCGTCGCAAAGGCGCTGTGACCCTCGTTCAAATGGAGCACACCCCAATTGACCCCCACCGCGCGAAGCGCGCGGATTCCGCCAACACCGAGCAAGAGCTCTTGCCGAATCCGAACCCGCTGATCGCCGTAGTAGAGCCGGGCGGCGAGCTGCCGGTTTTCGTCGGAATTGCCGTCGACGTCGGTATCGAGCAAAAGCAGACGATTGCGCCCGACGTGCACCTCCCAAACCTGCGCGCGCAGCACCTCGTTGGAGAGCTGCACCTCGACGACGACCGGTCGTCCGTCGGTCGTACGCGCGGGCGAAGCCGGAAGGTTTTCGGCCGGCGATCGGATGTACTCGGCGTGCTGCCAGCCTTCGCGATCGATCCTCTGGCGGAAATACGACTCACGATAGAAGAGCCCCACGGCGATGAGCGGCAGGCCGAGGTCGGATGCACTCTTCAGATGGTCCCCGGCCAAAACACCGAGACCGCCGCTGTAAATGGGAAGCGATTCATGCAGACCGAACTCGGCCGACAAATACGCGACGGGCCGAACCCGAAGCGGTGCGGCGTGGGTCAGCGCCCAGGTGTTGGGAAGCGAGAGATAGTCCCGTAGCTCGCGGTGGGCTCGGTCGACCCGCGCGCGAAGGAACGCATCGCCCGCCAGTCGTTCGATTCGGTCCGGCGTGAGGCTGCGAACCAACGCGAACGCGTTGTGGTTCGTGTTCTGGAAGATCTTGGGGTCGAGATCGCGAAAGAGCCGAATCGACTCCGGATTCCACGACCACCACAGGTTGCGGCCCAGCTCTTCGAGCTGCCGCGCGAGCTTCTCTTGAGGGGACATAGGGAAGCCACTGTATCACGCCCTTTCGGACTAATACCGCGGGACCGAGGGGTCGACGGCACGCGACCAAAGGTCGATTCCGCCCGCCAGACTCCGCACGTCGGTAAAGCCGAGATTGCGGAGGAAGACCGTCGCCGAGAGGGAGCGCACGCCGTGATGGCACAAGACAACTGTCGGCGCCGCCGGATCGAGCTCATCGATCCGATCCTGGAGCTCGTCGACGGGAATGTTCAGCGCCTCGGGAAGCGCACAGATTCCCACCTCGTCCGGGCGACGTACGTCGAGCAGCACGAAGCTCTCCCCACCGGCTATCTTCTGCTGAAGCTCCTCAGGCTGAATTTCGTAGTCGGATCGGCTCATTCGGGCTCTCTCGATCGCCGCTCGTCTTTGCGGCGCGCGTGGTGACGCTTTTCTCGCAAGCGCGCCTCGGTGGCGCCGAGCGACGGTCGCGTTGCCCGCCGCCGCTTGGGGCGCTGGTAGGCCTGCGCGACGAGCTCGGCGAGCTTCGCCCGCGCATCCTCCAGATTGCGCTGCCGATCGCGCGTCGCTTGGCTGACCAGCAAGATGCGCCCCTCGGCGTCGAGCCGACTACGGGCCAGCACGCGCAATCTCGCTTTCGTTTCTTCCTGCAAAACCCGCGACTTTTCGAAGTCGAAACGAAGCTCGACTTTCGACGAAACTTTGTTCACGTTCTGGCCGCCGGGCCCCGAGGAACGCACCGCCGTCCAGCGGAGCTCGTCCGCGGGAATCGTGAGCGCTCGAGAGACGATGAGAGGGTCGGACACGTAGGCCATTGTAGCAGCACGTTCGCGCTTGAGTTACTCGGCGGATCATCCGCAAGCTCGTCGACTTCGACGAAGCCAAGCGCGAGTTCAGCTACGACGAGCTGCAGTCGCGAAAGCGGCCCAACTGGACGTACGAGCCCGCTCCCGTCGTCGCGCCACCCCCCCGAGAAGTGGCACCTCCGCAGCGCGCGCCGCTGCCACCTGCTGCCACTCCCATCGCCGTCCGCCTCATGCCCGACGTGCGCGAGCGGCTGTCGCGCGCGGTTCGCGATGCGGGCGAGATCGACGCGGTCGTCAACGCCGCCCCTTCGCGAGTGGCTCGAAAAACGGGCCACCTGAACGCGTGCCCGCGCGTACCCAAAAGTGATAGCGTGAAACGATGGGGAACGTGTTTCTTGCGCGAACGCGCGCGTCGGTGCGGGCGGTGGTGGGGGCTCTGGCGTGGGTCGGCTGTGGAGATTCGAGTCCAGCCACGATCCCCTTGGGCACCGGTGGAAGCGGCGGCGCAACGCCTGACGGCGGAACGATTCCGATCTCCGACGGTTCCATCCCACCTGGGGGAGGTGTCGGAGCCGCATGCTCCGCGGCCATGTCGTGTCGAGTGGGCCTCGTTTGCACGGCGAATGCGTGCGCGCTCGGACATTCGCTGCCGATCGGCTCGGGTTGCGTTCTCAACGGCGAATGCGCAGCGGGCGCGATCTGCACGTGGGTCGGTGGAACGCACCAATGCGCTCCCGGAGGCACGGGCACGAGCGGCGCTGCATGCAAGAGCGACGCGGATTGTACGGACGGCTTACGGTGCGCGATCGTTGGCTTCGGTGCGCAGTGCCAGCCCGAAGGGAGCGGCGACGTCAACGCGGCGTGTACGACGAGCGGCGACTGTCTGGGCGGACTCGCTTGCCTCGCGGGTCGGTGCGGCTTGTCCCCACCCGGGTTTCCGCCTTTTGGCGTTCCCACTTGGCCGGGCGAAACGTGCGAGGAGGAAAGCGGTCCCCCGATCTCCCACTTTCGCGTTCCACGCGGCACGGGGGACAAGGATTTTTACCGGCTTCCTTTCCCCAATGACATCCGCAGGTGGAACGGACATCCGGATCTGCACGGGCACCCGGTGCCCGGCCCGGGCGTGCTCGGCTTCGACGCCGTCGACCGCTACCTTCGCGCGATCGAGGAGGACAACGACGGCTTCGGAGCGTATCCGACCGTGTTTTTCCGCTTCAATACGCCGTTCGACTTGCTCGACCCGAGCGCTCCGGATGCCGCCGCGCCCAGTCCCGGAGCGTCTCGGATCAGCGTCGACTACATCGATCTGACCCTGGGAACCGATTACGGAGCGCCCGCCGGAATTGCCGGGATGCATTGGCTCCGAGACTTCGGCCGCGGCAAGTACATCTGCGCCAACTACCTCGCCGTTCGAGCGCTCGACGGTTATCCGCTCAAACCCGGCCACACCTATGCGCTCATCGTGCACGACGTCACGGCGGTCCCGAGCGGCGCCGCGGTGCAGGCGGGGGACGACTTTCCGGCCATGGTTGCGCCCATCCCACCCTCCGATTCCGCGCTCGGCGCCGCCTACCGCGCGTACCAGCCTCTTCGTGACTATCTCGTAGTCAAGTCGATCGCACCGGCGCGGATCGTCAACGCTGCGGTGTTCACGGTTGGTGCCATTCGCAAGGAGGTCACCAACCTTCAGAAAGCCATTCAAGCCTTGCCGGCGCCGGTGGCAACCGGATGGGTCAAGTGCGGCGCGGGCCCATCCCCTTGTCCGGATGCCAGCGGTGATCGGGCGTGTCCCGCAACGGGCGATCCAGCCTTTGACGAGCTTCACGCACTCGTGCCGCTGCCCATTTTCCAAAGCGGCACGGCTCCCTATTGGAACCCCAGCGAGGGTGGGCGCATCAACTCGGACGCGCCGGCGGTCGTGCGCACCGAGAGCGTCTGCTTGTCGCTCACGGTGCCCAAGGCAACGACGATGCCGGCCAAGGGATGGCCACTGGTCATCTACGCCCACGGCACCGGAGGGAGCTTCCGCAGCCACGTGCAAGAAGGGGTCGCCAAGACGCTGGCATCGGCAAGCGGGGA
>DASWDH010000524.1:0-4952 GCA_036395495.1 Polyangiaceae bacterium | reverse complement strand
GCCTTTTTGGGTCTCGACGAGGCGATGACGGAGCATCGGAAAGCCCCGCTCGATCTCGTCGAGTACGATGGGTGAAAAAAGCAACAGCGCGAGGACCAAGCCGCCCCAGGGGGCCAGCGTTGCGCGATGAGCGCGCGCCGGCTTCGCAGCCCAGGCCATCGCGAGCCCGACGAGAAGCAGCACGCCACTGGCCTTGCTGTCGCATGCGAGCCCGGTCGCGAAGCCGCTCACCAGCGCAGACACGAGCGCACGAAACGATCCCGCTTGCGCGCGAAGTGCCCATGCGCTCGCACCCACCGCCACGTACCAGAGGATCATGAGCGGCAGGTCCGGCGTCAGGCCGAAGAGCCCCACGCTGATTTCGGGCGCCAGCATCAACGCGACGGCGGCGAACGCCGAGGCTGTCCAGGATGCGCCGGCGGCTCGCGCCGCGAGCGCTCCCACCCAGGGGGCGGCGGTCGATAGCAGTGCGGTGCCGATGTGAGCGGCGAAAGGTGAGGGGGCATCCCCGCGCCCGAGCATCCGGGCGACGACGCCGATGAGCCCTGGATGGTCGAGGTAAACGGGTTGGGGGTGGCGCGCGTAGCAAGCGTAGAGCGCTTCGGCATCGCCGAAGCCGAGACGCTCGGCCGCATAGAGCCGCAGCAGCAAAAGGACGAGGCTGGCGGCCATCGCCGCCACCAGGACGCCGCGCCTCATGCTCGTTCGACCCGAGCCGGTAGCTCCTCGTGAAGTTCGTCGGGCCGGAGCCACTCCTGCGCGAGGCGGGCGATGCGTTCGTAGCTGGTTCGTGAGCTCGCATCCTGGCCGGAGTAGGCGAGGCGACGTCGTAACTCCTCTGCCGAGGCTTGGAAGCTATCCCCGCGTTCGAGAACGAGAGCGACCTCGCGGGCCATCCGCCGCGCTTCGACCTGTTCTTGAACGAGCTCGGGATATTGGCGCGAACCGAGCAGGATGTTGGGAAGGCCGATGAAGGGGGTGCGGATGAGACGGCGCGCCAACGCCGCGCTGAGCGGCGACATTCGATACACGATCACTGGGGGCGCACCGGCGAGTGCACTCTCGAGCGTCGCGGTTCCGGAGGTGACGAGCGCAGCATCGAAGGCTCGAAGCCACGGGATGGCGCTTGCCCCCGGTGCGACGTCGATCACGGCGACTCCCGCGGCGGCAGCGATCGCGCCGAGCCGCCGACGGCTGGCAGCATCCAGCGAGGCTGCGGCGATGAGACGGGCCTGCACCGGCGTACCCCTCCGGGCGAGCTCGCGAACCGCTCCGATCATCGCCGCTGCATGTCTGGTCACTTCGTGGGCACGGCTACCCGGCAAAAGGGCGACACATGGCGTTCCGCGGTCGAGCCCGAGCTCTGCCCGCGCTGCCACACGTTCCGGCAACACGACGTCGAGCGCCGGGTGGCCGACATAATGCGCGTCGACGCCCGCTTCGCGCCAGAGACGTTCCTCGAAAGGCAGAATCACCGCCAGGCGGTCGAGCGCTCGGGAAATGCTCCGCATGCGGCCGCGCCGCCACGCCCAGACCTGGGGCGCCACGCACCACAGCACCGGTATTCGACGTCGTCGCAGATGGCGCCCGAGCCGCGCATTGAACTCGGTGTAATTCACGAGTGCGGCGGCTCGGGGACGCTCGAGGCGAGCCGAGCTGGCGAGCTTTGCATATGCAGACACCACGGCGGGCAGACGCGCGGCGACCTCGGTGAATCCCATGGCAGCCGACCTTCGAAGGTCCGCGACCAGCTCGACGCCCGACTGCTCGCATGCCGAACCCCCCATGCCAAAACAGCGTACACCCTGCGGCAGCAAAGCTCGCGCGATTCCGCCAGCGATGCTGTCGCCCGACGGTTCTCCGGCCACGAGCAGCAGGGCGGGGCCATGGCTGGAAGGTGCGGTACGCGCGCACATTCACCGAGGCGACTCCGACTCGGGGTTCGCGTCGCCGGTACTTCCATGGAGCGGGGCATCGGCAAGCAGTGTGGACAGGATCGCTCCGTAGCGAGCGATGCGTCGAGGTCCCATGCCCTTGACGCGCGCGATGGCGTCGGCGGCGTTCGTCTCGAGGGCCACGAGTTCAGCCAAGCAGTGGCCCGGCAACACGACTTGCTCATCGACCCCGCGTGCCGCTGCTTCTTTACGCCTCCAATTCGAGAGGCGCTTCTCGCGCGAACGACGCGCAGCCAAAAGGGCCCTGTCCGGCCTGGCGCCATTCGACCATTCGCCTGGCGGGACCGAGCCGTCCGCCTGACCGGCGAGAATTGCCCCGACGAAACGCGGCGCGACGTTCAACAGGCGCTCCGAAATCCCTCTCGGTGCGCTCTCCAGCTCGCGCACCGTCGCAGGCTTGCGTTGGGCCAGCCATAAGAGCACGTCATTTCCTACTACCTTGAAAGGCGGTTGGTCCCACAGCGCGGCGAGCTGCTCGCGCTCCTCGACCAACCGCCGCAAAACAGCAAGGCTAGGGCCATCGAGTGATTCCGCCCCCTTGATGCGCAGGTAGGCGGGGCGTCTCTCGCGCGGCGGCGCCAAGGCAGCATCGTACTTGAACTCGCATTCCGCGATGACTTCCTCTTCGATGTCGAGAGAGCGCGCGTGCGCGGAAAGCTTTTCGTAGAGCGCTGCGAGATGACGCACGTCGGTCGCAAGATATTCGAGCTCGACTGGGCGAAGGGGCCGGCGACTCCAATCATGCTGCTGCAGTTCTTTCGGTACGACGAGGCCGAGCTCCGACGAGAGCAGAGATGCCAGCCCGGTCGACTTGCGTCCGAGCATCCGGGCGAGCACCGAAGTGTCGCGTAAGTTGGCGAGAACGATGCCCGCCTCGGCCAGGAGCTTGATGTCGAACGTGAAATCGTGCAGGACTTTGATCGGACCCTCGGCACTGAGCAGAGCGCGGAGCGGCGCTGGATCGAGCGCCAGGGTATCGACGATCGCGATGTGGGTCTCACCGTCTTGCTGCCACGCGAGTTGCACCGTGCAGAGGCGAGACCGATACGCGAAGAGGCCGTTTCCTTCGACGTCGACCGCCAAAAGCGGCGCGGCCGCCGCTGCTTCGACGACGCGCGCGAGGTTCGATCCGCCGGTGATGACCTGAGGCGCGCTCGACATCTCACGCCCTGGCATCATGCCACCCCGCGGGATTGCCGATCGTGATCTGTCATAGCCAAGATCTGACCCAGTCGTGCTAGGTACGCTGTTTTCGCGCCGCCCAGAGTGTCAACCCGAAGACCGCGACGACCATCATGCCCCCGCTCGTGCGGCGGCCGATGGGTGCGGTCGAGCACCCCTTGTGTGCGGCACTTCCGCATTCATCGGAGAAACCATGGCGGGGCGTGCAGGCGTTGTCGGCGGCGTCGCGTCCTTGGGCATAAATCGCGCAGACGCCGGCAATGTC
Source organism: Polyangiaceae bacterium (assembly GCA_036395495.1). Classification (GTDB taxonomy): domain Bacteria; phylum Myxococcota_A; class Polyangia; order Polyangiales; family Polyangiaceae; genus DASWDH01. Next base: position 1,550 of record DASWDH010000524.1, on the reverse strand, counting down.
ATCAGCTTCGAGGGTGCGAAACACGTCGGAACCCATTCGATAGACGCTATTCATGGTCGGGCAGTCGAGACCGTCGGCCGAACAGACTTGCGTAGAGTGCGCGAGACCCAAGAAATGGCCAACCTCGTGCGTGAGGATCGAGGGCAAGTCGAAAGCGTTCTCCGGCACCGGTGTGTCGGTGGAAAGGAACGTTTTGCCCGCTGCCGTGAGGTGGGAGTTGAGCTCGATATCGGCGTCGTAGAGCTCTCCCGTATTGACGTTGAACGTGACGGTGGTCAGCGCGAGCGTATTCGAACCCGCCTTTTCGATCCAGGCATCATCGCGAAACACGATGAGGTTCGCGTTGCCCCCCGTCGCGTGCTCCTGGTCGTTGTACTCGTGCTTCGAGCAGCCGACGGGACCGAGGTTGCGTACCTCGAACGAAGGCGGCACGCCGGTACCCGGACAGGTCACCGTGCTCCACGTCGCAATCGCCGTGTCGGCGCTCGCCAACGCCTGCGCGTAATCGGTCCACATCGACGCGTCCTGTTGGACGTCGTACGTGATGCAGCTGACGGGCCAGTAGAGCTGCTGGCCTTCGGTGACGCAGCCCTCCGCCGGTTGGCTGCAACTCTCGCAGGTGGTCGTGCGACAGAACGCGGAGCTGGTCTCGCTCCAGGTGGATGCGAGCAACACGAGAGCGATGGCGCAGCCGCGGACGCTACGGAGCATGGGCGCGCCGCTCGGCGATGATGAGCTTGGCGGCATCGTCGAGTGTACGACCGGCAAGCACCAATCGCGCGGGCGGGTTTGGCGCGGCGAGCAAGTCGGCGCGCGCGATCAACCGTCCCATGCCGGCGGGCGGAAGAAGCTTGGCCACCCCTCCGCCTTCGGCCAGCTGCAGTGGGAAGTGCCCCTGAGACATGCCGACGACGGCGTGGGTGCCGTCCGAAAGGTTGCGCAGGAACAAGAGCCCCGCTTTACCGATGGTCAACACCGCTTCGCCATCCACGTGCTGGCCGATGTCGCCGACTTCTCCGCCCAGCGTGCGGATCCAGACGTCGGCCGGGGCACGCCCGTCGATGAGCCGATCCACCCGCACCCGGGTGAAGGTCACGATCCGTCGCCCGCGCCCGTCGTTGTCCTGCCAGACGGAGGTGCTCTCCAAGGGGGTTGCGGCAACGACGAGGGTTGACTTGGAGACCAACTCCGCCACGCTAAGCTCCACGAACGTCGAGGCCGAGGCGCTGCGAGGCCATCGGGACAACTGCATCCCATCAGGAGCCGTAACGAGCATGGCGAAGGCAAAGCAGGCAAGGCGGAGGCGCACGTGGGGAGGTTAGCACACGGCATCTTTCGAGCCGCACCCTTTCGCGGCTTGCCGTTTGATTCAGGGGCCCGAGGTGGGTATTAGACACGGAGCTCCGGCATGGTCGACTCTCTGAACGCGCCGCTCCTCGAGACGGTCGCCCCGAATCTGGTGCCCGAGCTCCGGGCCTATCTCGAGCGCCATCGGGCGGAGCTCGGGCGCATGCTGGACAACGAGCCGGAGGCCGGCGTGGCCCTCAGCC
>DASWDH010000523.1:0-2794 GCA_036395495.1 Polyangiaceae bacterium | reverse complement strand
CTTGGGGAGCAGGCTCGTTTCCGTCATGCCCGGCAGCGTATTGACCTCGAGGACGTACTCGTTTTGGCCGTCGGTCACCAGAAGATCGACCCGTACCGCGCCCGAGCAGCCCAGCACACGAGCCGAGCGCTCGGCCAGATTGAGCACGCCGCCATAGCGCGTAGGAGGGAGGCGCGCCGGCATGAAGTAGTCGGTCAGGCCCGGCGTATACTTGGATTCGTAATCGTAAAAGCCCTTTCGGGGAGCGACCTCGATCGCACCGAGCACGCGGCCGTTCAGAATGCCCACGTGGACTTCCTTGCCGAGCACGAAGCGCTCGACGAGCGCCACGTCGTCGAGCTTGAGGGCTGCCGCGAGCGCAGACTCGAGCTCGGCGAGCGAGTTCGCCTTGCTCACGCCGAGCGACGAGCCTTCGCCGCGCGGTTTGACGACCACCGGAAAGCCGAAGGAGCCGTGGGTTCCTTCGACGTCAGCCAGTTCGTCGGCGCTCGACACGGTGTAGTACGGTGGCGTCGGCAGATTGTGCAGCCGGAAAAGCTCCTTCGACTTGATCTTGTCCATGGCGAGCGCGCTGGCGAGGACGCTCGAACCGGTGTACGGAATCCCGTAAAGCTCGCACAAACCCTGCAGACACCCGTCTTCGCCGAGCCGCCCATGCAGGACGAGGAACGCCACGTCGATGCCCGAGCGCCGCAAGGCAAGACCGGGGTCGCCCCCTTCGGAGAGCACGATGCGCACCACGTCGTGGCCGCGCGCAAGAAGCGCGTTCGCCACCGCTGACCCGGAGCGGAGCGATACTTCGCGCTCGCCTGAGGTTCCCCCCATGATGACTCCCACGCGCGGTTTCTTCATGCGAGCTCCTCTCCCCTTCGGCTGCTAGCAAGATGTTGAAAAAACGTCAACAAAACGGCTACCTCGCTGCGACAAGGACGCCCGCTGCGCCCTTGCTGTCACCAACGACGGGCGAGCCATTTTGCTTCCGCTCTCGTGACTCGGTGACTACTCCACCTCCACGAGAATCGCGGTGATGTTGTCCTTGCCGCCACGATCGTTGGCAATGTCGACGAAGCGGCGCACGGCTTCTTCTGCGCCGAGCAAAGTGACGACGGAAATCTCGTCCTCCCGCAAGTAACCGTGCAAACCGTCCGAACAGAGGAGGAAACGATCGCCCGGGCTCAGCATCACGAGGCCGGTATCTACTTCGACATAATCACGGTTGCCGACCGCGCGCGTGATCACGTTGCGATGTGGCGAGTGGCGGGCTTGCTCGGGCGTGATGAGGCCCTGCTTGAGCTGCCAAGAAATGAGTGTGTGATCCTCGGTGATCTGTGTGACGAGGCCCTCGTGAATCCGGTAGATTCGGCTATCGCCGACCTGTGCGGTGACCGCGTATTCGCCGAGCGTGAGCAGCGCGCTGATCGTCGTCCCCATCCCCGACTTGTCTCGGTCGAGCTCCGCCAGAGCATAGACCATGTACGTGGCGGCCTGGACCGCCCCTTCCAACAGCCGACATGCGGCGCGCGCGTGCTCGTGGGTGAACGAACCCAATAGCTGCGGCAGGGCGCGCAGCCCTTGCTTCACCATGCCGTAGCTGGTCTCGACCGCCTCCTGGCTGGCGATCTCCCCCGCGGCATGGCCCCCCATCCCGTCGGCGACGACATAGAGCCCGAGCGCGTCATCGATGAGGAAAGCGTCTTCGTTGCTTTTCCTTTTTCGACCGACGTCCGTCGCCCCGAAGGACGTGATCGTTCTTGTCGCGCCTATCATCCCTTTTTCCAGATTAGGCAATCTTTACAGCAAGCGCACCGCCTTATGAATCAGGTTGCCGCGCCGCGCACATCTCCCTACTCTGCTGGCCAACACGGATGAGCGGCCATCCCCCCCCTGCTTCGCCGCCAGCGGGCGGCACCCCCCCGAGCGGAACGCGAAGCGTCCGCGCCCCGCCGCTCGACGGCGCAGCGAGCTTCTGCGCGCTCGGGTCGGATCCCGCGGCGATTGCGCCGGCACTCGCCGGCGCGCGAGCCGCAGTCCCGGCTCCGAGCGCCGCCGTTGTTTTCGCCTCGGGGCCCCTTGCCGAATTGGGAGACAAGACGCTCCTCCTGCTGCGCGAGCAGTTCGGCGACATTCCGATCGTTCTCGGGTCGAGCCCCGGCGTTCTGACCGAGCGCGCCGAGCACGAGGGCACTTCCGCGCTGAGTGGTCTCGTGTGGCGCGGGGGCGGTGTCATGCCGATTTTCGTTTCCCCCAAGACGGCGATCGACGAGATCGGCTCCAAGGTGGCGAAGCAGGTCGCCACCGCGCTCGGCGACGCGCCCGGAACCGTCATTCTGCTGGCACAGCCCCAGGGGTTTTCGCCGCACACGCTCGATGAGCTCGCGCGATTCTCGGCCCACGCCACGGTCATAGGCGGAGGCACGCTTCCCGGCGGCGCCTTCGTTTGTTCCCCGGATCGAAAGCCCGCGGTCGGCGCGGTCGTCGGCCTGGTCGTGCGCGGTATCGCGCGACCCGCCGTTCGTACGGCGGCGGCGTGCCGTCTGCTGGCGCCTTTTGCGCCCATCACCGAAGCTCGCGGAGCCATGGTATTCCGGATCGGCGAAGGTCCGGCTCTCGAAGCCCTTTCGGCGAGCACCCGCGATCTCGCCGGACGCCCGTTGGTGCTGGCGGTCATCGCCGAACCGGAGCGCTCCACCGGCCCGCGCTCGGGAGTCCTGGTGCGCGGCATCCGGGGCATCGATCCAGGACGAAAATCGGTCGTCGTGACCGACGAGGTGGCTCCAGGCATGCTGATGAGCTT
>DASWDH010000522.1:0-3433 GCA_036395495.1 Polyangiaceae bacterium | reverse complement strand
GCTTCGCGGAACTCTTCGAGGCCGTGGCCCGCGAATGGCTGTCGCCGGCGCAGCTCGGACGCACGGTCGAGACCGACGGGTCGCTCGAGACCGCGTATCTCGATCTGAGCCTCGCGCAGCTCCTCGAAGAGCAGGTCTGGGGCCAGGGGTTCCCGCAGCCGCTCTTTTGCGACGAGTTCGAGGTCCTCGGCCAGCGCGTGGTCGGCGAGAAGCATCTGAAGCTCAAGCTCGCGCGCGGCGGGCGTACCGTCGAAGCCATGCGCTTCAATGCGCTGGATCCCCTGCCCTCGTCCGTGCTCGCGGCGTACCGGCTCTCGGTGAACGAGTTCAACGGGGCGCAGAATCTGCAGCTGGTGATCGAGCACTGGGAGCCCGCACGATGAGCTTCGCGCGCATCAAGATCTCTTGGCCGAAGGGTGCGGCGATCGCCGTGCTGGAAGACACGCCGACTGCGCGCGCCCTCGTCGCCGCACTGCCCGTCGACGCCCGGGCTCAAACTTGGGGCGAAGAAGTCTATTTCGAAATCCCGGTCGCGACAAAGCTCGAAGGCGACGCGAAGCAGGTCGTCGCGCCCGGCGCCGTCTGCTTCTGGGTCGAGGGCAGCTCGCTCGCTCTGCCCTGGGGACGCACGCCGATATCCGAGGGCGACGAGCCGCGCCTGGTGACCCGCTGCAACGTGCTGGGAAAAATCGACGGCGACGCGAAGCAGCTCGCGTCGGTGCGCAGCGGCGACTCCATAACAATCACCCTGGAGTAGCCATGGAGAGAAAACGCGTCAATTCGAGCAAGATCCGCTCGCTCGGCTACGACCCCAAGTCGCAGGTCCTGGAGATCGAGTTCAGCGACGGAAAGCTGCTCTCCTATCGGGGCGTCTCGCCTGAAGTGCACCGACAGTTCATGGCCGCGCCCTCGCCGACGAGCTTCTTCGAGGACAAGATCGACGAGAGCTTTCCTTCGACGCGCCTGAAGTGAGCCGCCATCTTTTCATCGAGTACGAAGCGCGCCGACGCCGCGCGGCGTCTGCAACGACGCGCTTCGTCTCTCCCCTCCAGGGCTTCTTGACTTAGGCGCTGGGTGCCCTTGAAACGGAGAGGCTTTGGGCTTACAGTAGCCTTTCCTACCCGCCTTGCTCGATGCGTAAACCTCACCGCTATAGATGCCCGTTCGCCTGACACTTTTTGGCGGCACAGTGCGTCGGTCGGGTCGAGCAAGGCGCTCGGTTGTATGACTCAGATTACAGGGAGAATTCGCATGCGTAAAAAACTCTTGCTCACGGGGACTGTCTGTCTGTTCCTATTGTCGATCGCAACCCGCGTGGGCGCTCAAGCGCCAGGGCCCGGTGATAGTGATGGGCCTCCTCAGTTCATCAGCTTCCCGATATTGCTGCACGTCAACGACCGGGCGCTTGACCACGGCCATTTTGTCTTTGGAGGCGAGGCTGCGATACCGGCACCCATCGCGCCCAATCTTGGCCGTGCCGAGTTCCGTCCCGCGCTCGGGGGAGGTCTGGCCTTCGCCGCGGGAGGCGACTCGGACGTTTCGGGCGGGACTGATTCTTATGAGGGCGAGACCGGAGCGGCCGGAACAACGGTTCTCGTCGGCGCCTCGAACCACATCTATCCGGGCAACTGCAACGCTTCCGCTCCATCGGGAACGTTCGGCGACTGCGCGGTCAAGGCCTACGCCTCCGCCGACGGCGGGGCAAGCTTCGTCGGGACCACAATCTCGCGGACCTGGAACGGCACCACTTTCGGTATCACCTTCGATCCTGCCGTCGACTACGATAAGACCGGCGCTTTGTATTTCTCGTTCGGCGGGGCGCCGCTGAGCGGGAGCTTTCCGAACTCGATCGGCGTGAGCAAGTCCACCGACGGCATCAACTGGTCAACGCCCGTCGCCGTGACGTTCAACCGGAACCGCTTCTTCGATGACAAGTATTACCTCGCCGTCGACCGCAGCAACAGCTCCTTCGCCGATCGTATCTACGTGTCGTGGGACCGCAATCAGGCCAACAACCAAATCCTCTACATCGCCTTTTCATCGGATGGCGGCGCAACCTGGAGCAGTCCGATCAAAGTGAATGACGGCACGAGCAAATTCGAGCGCGTCATCGGCGCTTACCCGGCAGTCGATCAGAATACGGGCGTGGTCTACGACTCGTGGCACGACTATGCCAGGAACATCATCTATGTCGACAAGAGCGCGAACGGCGGTGTCACCTGGGGCACGGATGTTGCCGCAGCGACGACGCACGCCGGATTCGGCCAGGATATCGGATGCGTAGGCGGGCGCTCGCAAGGACCGGCGCATGCGCTGAAAGTCGGGCCGAGCGGAACGCTTTACTTGGTCTATGCCGATCCGGTGGCGGGGCGCGGATTCGACATTCTCCTGACCACGTCCACTGACGGCGGAGCACACTGGTCCGCTCCGGTGTCGCTAAACGATGACGCCGGATCTGCGGACCAATTTCATCCCACACTGAGCGTCACGGCCGGGGCAACGGGCGACGTCGTGACCGTCAGCTTCTACGACAGACGCGATGACGCCACCAACTGTTTGGCGCACGTCTATGCGACGCAAAGCACTAATAGTGGAGCTACGTGGTCGGCCAACATTCAGGTCACCACCGCCCAGTCGAACTTCGACGGCAATCCGAACGGTCCCGGCGACTATTCGTCGTCCACCCCGCTCAACGACACAGTCCGGCCGTTCTTCTGCGACCATCGCTCGACCAACCCAGGCGGATCGTTTGACATTTATACTGCCGCGCTTCAATGACGTTCTCTCTTGCAGCGGGCTGACACCACGTCGGCCCGCTTTTTTTTCAGGGGAAGGGCTCGATCGTGCGCCCCTCCACCGCGCGGCGAAAGCGAGCCGCTTCGCGAAGCACGGCGAGGGGTGCACACAGCACGGACAGCGCGGCGAGACAGGCGCGATGACGGCGGGGGATACACAAGGGGGCATAACCCCCTTGTTCGATACCTCCCCTATAATGCGCGTTTCTCGAACGAAGCCATCATGGAAGCCGAACGCATCAATCAAATCGCCTCGACGCTCGCCGGCCTGAACACGCGGTCGGAGGAGCTGCGGAGGTATCTTTGACTTCGAGGGCAAGCGGGCGCGTCTCGCCGAGGTAGCGAGGGAGCTCGAAGCCTCGGACGTCTGGTCCGACCCCAAGCGCGCCCAGGAGCTGGGGCGCGAAAAGAAGCAGCTCGAGACCACCGTGCGCGTCCTCGCCGGCCTCGACGGCCAGTTGCGCGACGCCCGCGAGCTGTTCCAGCTCGCGCGCTCCGAGAACGACGACGCGACGCTCGCCGCGATCGAGACCGACGTCGCGCAGGCCGGGAAGACCGTGGCGGACCTCGAGTTCCGGCGCATGTTCTCCGACCCGCTCGACCCCAACAACTGCTTCATGGACATCCAGTCGGGGTCG
>DASWDH010000521.1:0-4931 GCA_036395495.1 Polyangiaceae bacterium | reverse complement strand
AGATGATGGGTGCTTCGCACGCGCGGCTGCGCCGCGCATCGCGGCACTAGACTGTTTTTGCTGGGCTTCGCCCAGACCCAAAATTCGCTCCGCGAATTTTCTAGTGCATCGTTTCGATCGAAACGATGCACTAGCATCACTCGATCGCGAAGACGAATGCTTTGCTGTCCTCGGGCGAGGTGAGCTCGACGTCGAGGGCGAACGTCTTGCCGCCGATGCGGCCACCGAAGCGCACTTTCACCGGAGAGCGAACATCTTCCGCTTTGTGGAACTTGATCTCGACGCGGTAGCGTCCCGGAGGTGGACGATCGCCAGCGAAGTAGACGTTCTCCACGTTTTGGCCGTGACAAGCACTCTGAGGGCTGCCGCAGTCGCCGTCTTTGGCGAGCCCCGATTCGGTGCGATCGTTCGGTTTGACGACCGCACCCGACGGATCGCTCACCTCGAGCTCGACATCGGTGCCCTCTGGCCACGCGATCGCGAACTGCAAAGGACCGGTGTGCCGACCACACCCCTCGTCGATGATGCCGTTGCAATTGTTGTCGGTCGCGTCGAAGCAAACCTCGGGACCGGTGGGGGTGCAGGTCATCTTCAGGGGAATGCCGGCGGGCGTGAGCACTTCTCGCGCGGTGACGTTGCTCGCGCCGCCCGCAGGCGTGCCCGTCGGCCGCGCCGCCGGAAGGGGCGCGCGGCACGATCCGAGCACGAGAGTCAGTAAGAGCGCAATGAGCGTGGAAGTCGGGAGCGGAGATCCCGCGAGGCTCACCTATTTCCCGGCACTACGTTGACGCCCGACGCGGACGTCTCTTTGGGTGCGGGGATGTTCTCCCCGAGGACGACCTTGGGATTCATGAGCTCGAAAAACGCCTTCGATGCAAGCTGCCCGGTTTCACCCGCTTCGTCGCGCAACGCCATGAGCGAGCCTTGCTCCTTCATGAATTTGAGCGTTTGGATCGCCGCCTTCTTGGTGGCGCTGTCCCCCTTCTTGGCGTTGTCGAAGATGCGATATCGCAAGACGACGCGGGTCATGGAGTGAGGGCCGTTGTCGAAATCGAGATTGTCGAATTGCGCTTGCAACCGCAGCCGCGCCCAATCCATGAGCGTGTCTTTGACGCGCACGCGCGCGATGGATTCCGCGGTGTCGACCCACCGATAGAGGCGCCCCTTGGCGAAATCCTCGTCGGACCAGTATCCGAACGAGCGGTAGTAGATGTCCTTCAGCTCGTCGAGAGTTTCCTTTGGATAGTCGGCATACATGGCCACGGCTTTGGTCGCCTGATCGGTCGTGCCGCCCAGCACCAGCGCGAGCGCTGCGTCGTTCCGGAGCTCGACGTCTTCCATCTTCTTGAACAGCATCGCCGCGACCTTGTCGTCGACGCCGCCGAATCCGATGGCCCGCGCCACCTGGTGCCGCACTTCGACGTCGCTCTCCTTGTCGATCATGTCGACCAGCCCCGCGCTGACGCCCGCGATCGGCCGGTGCAAGAGAGCTTCGAGGTAACAAGCCCGAATGAACTGGTCCCTGGGATCTTTGCCCTTGAACTCATGAACCTTCTTCACGATTTCGTCCATGTTCTTGTCGGTCGCCACCCAGGAGAGCGCGAAGCAGCCCTCGAGTCTGCCCTGCTCGTTCTCCTGCTTTTCGTCGATGAACTTGGTGAGCAAGGAAAAGGCCTTGGGATCGCCCCATTGCGCGAATCCATCGGCCGCCCCGACGTTGAGCGCGCGCAACGTCATCCCCAGCATGGCGAGGCCGCCGCCCATCATCGCGTCCATGGTGACGTCGATCTTCTTGTCGCGGCGCGTGAGCCCTTTCTCCAGAACGCCCCAACTCGGTTGATCTTTGAGCCAGCCCACGTAGCGCATCGCGCTCTGCGCGATTTCCCACTCGCGCGGCAAGGGGGGCTGTTGTCCCTCTTTCGGCAAACCGACGCTCGGATTGGCCCACTTGCGCATCGCATCGAGGTCTTTCGTCGAACCGACGGCGGCGAGAAAGCGCAGTCCGTTGGCGTGGGGTTCGGGCTTGTCGTGCAGCCAGAAGATGACCGCGTCCTCGGCCTTGGCGCGAATTTCGTTCAACGCTTCTGGATGAATCATGGCGAGGTCGGCGAGCATGCGCGCGGCAACGACGCGCGCATTGTCATCACGCTTCTGCATGCGCTCGTAGTCGTTCGAATCGGAGTAGATCTTGAGAGGGTCGAGCCTCATGCGGCTGGCGAGGTGGGGCACCGCGCGGAGATCCCCCACTTCGGCCATCCGGAGGGCGGCCTCCGTTTCCCAATGAATGTGGGGCTTGGTTGCGATGTACTGCGCGAGCGGGCCCGCCGCGCGCGGATCGGCGACTTTGCGGAGCATGTCGAACAGCTGCTTGTTCTGGTGCCAGGTCGTTTCGGCCTTGTCCCGCGCGACGCTGCCGAGCGCGACGACCAGTCCCTCGCCGCCGATGCCATCGCGCAGCGCTTCCAAAAACTTCTGCCGGTTGTCCTTGTCCGCTTTGGCGAGCGCCTCGAGCAAAGGGCCGCGGGCCTTGGCATCGGCGATTTTTCCGAGGCCGGTGGCCGCTTCTCGGGCCACGTCGATCACCGGATCCCTGACGAGCTTGATGAGCGTGTCGGTGTACTTCGGCGCGGCATTACGCGAAACGATATTGGCAATGAGCTGCCTCACCGACTCGTTCTCGTCACCGGCCATGCCCGCGAGCTGATCGATCGAAACGAGCTTCGCGATGTCTTCCGGATTGAAGGCCGGTCCGCCGCCGAGCCGCTGGACCTTCGCGAGGTGGCCCTTGCGGTACAGATCCATGGCTTTGTCGAACACGCGCGGATCGTGCAGGGTGACCAGGGCCCAGGTGATCTGGGGACGATCGGAGTCGTCGGATTCGAGCAGCGCCTTTTGCAAGGGATCTTTGCCGGAATCGGCGTCGGGCGTTCCGAAGTGGGCGAGCACCTGAGCGGCAACGCCACGAATGCGATGATCGGCCTGCGCAAGCGCGTTGATCGCCATCGGAACGACCGATTTGTCGCCTTCCCACCCGAGCTGGATGAGCGCCTCTTGCTGCAGCTCGAACTCGGCTGTCTGATTGGCGAGGTCGCGCCATTTGCCGAGGCGTTCGTTTTTGGGAAGCACGTAAACGTTCTTTTTGATGGCCGCGATCTGCTCCATCGACATCTTGGAGGCTTCGCTCTTCAGCGCGAAAACCGCGAGCAATGCGCCTCCGATGGCGATCACGATGAAAAAGAGCACGACCTTCGGATTGAAGCGCCCCTTCCTGAAATCAGAATCGTAAGGACCGATGGGCCCGCCGCCGCCGCCGCCCATGGGCTGCGCGGGAGCTCCGCCGCCGGGAACGTCGTAGTCTTCGGGCCGCCACTTCGCGAACTGGAAGCGCTCGGCGCCATCGTCGGGAATCGCCGTCGAGCCGCGTGCAGGCGGAACGCAGGCGGGCCGAAGGCCACGCCGAGTAACACGAGCGATAGCAGGGGGAAACTGAGGCGATTGCGGATGATGTTCCGACGACGGATCGTGCATGGTCCCTCCGACGCCCGACCGGGCACGGGTGGCGGTCTAAAATCCTAGAAGCTCTCGACTGGGGCGGGTTCCGACGATAGCACTTTTCGTTCGTTTCCCGGCAAGCGCTGAAATTTCCCTGATTCTCTCCGCTACGCGCCGTACGATCCATCGGAAAGAATTCAGGCCGGGCGTTTCTGGCGACCGGGCTCGAAGCTACAGGCTCGAGGTGAACTTCCCCACATCAGCCTTCGCCGTCCTACTTTTTCGCGAGTAGCGCAGCGGCTAGAGTCTCGCCCGAATGAATGTCGATCGCGACGCATCGGACGGGCCGCGCTCCCTGAAGCCTGACGAGCGCAGGCGGACGTGGTCAGCCGTTGCTCGCCTGCATCCCCTCTGGGTGTCGGTGTTCGTCACGATCGTGGTCGCTGCGCTGTCGTACGTAGCGCCTATCGACTATGCCGCCACACTGGTCGGAGGCGCGTTCATCGTTGCCGTGGTCGGCCTGGTGTTGCGCCACGACGTCGCGACGATTCGCCATTTCGGCCTCTCGCTCGGCGGTTTGCTCGAACCCGGGCCGATCGATGTTCGGCGGCTCATCCGCGATGCCGGCGTCGCTCTGCTTTGGTCGGCCGCCCTGGCGGCAGTGATCTTCCCGCCGTTCGTCGTCGGGTTTCGCATCTACTGGCACGTTCGAGGAAGCTTCCACTTCCGCCTTCCCGCTTCGCTCCTCGACGACGTCGTCGGTCAGGCTCTGGTCATCGGTTTGCCAGAAGAGGCTTTTTACCGCGGCTACTTGATGACGGCGCTCGACGATGCCTGGGGAACGCCATGGACGCTGGGCAAAGCCAAGCTCGGATGGGGATGGATCGTCTCGAGCGCGCTCTTTGCGACCGGCCACTTTCTCACCGAACCCGACGTCCAGCGGCTCGCAGTCTTTTTTCCCGCGCTGGTGTTCGGCTGGCTGCGTGCTCGTACGCGCGGCGTCGGCGCGTCGGCCATTTTCCACACGCTCTGCAACGTGTTCGCCTCGACGCTGACGCGCGGATACGCGTTCGGCGGTTAGAGGTGGTAAAACTCCGGTCGTGCTGCCTCTTGCCTTGCTGGATGCGATCATCGACCGAGCGCTCGCCGAGGATCTCGGCGCAGGCGACCTGACGTCCGAGCTCACCGTCGATCCCGGCGCCCGGGCTCGCGCGGTCGCGGTGGCGCGTAGCGACTTGGTGGTGTGCGGAGGCGCCGTATTCGCGCGTGTCTTCGAGCGGGTCGAGCCTTCGTCGCGCGCCGCGGCGAACGTGCCGGACGGCGCACGCGTGAACCGCGGTCGAGCGCTTTGGACCGTACATGGACGCGCTCGCGCGCTTCTGTCTGCCGAAAGAACCGCGCTCAACTTCGCGCAGCGCATGAGCGGCGTGGCGACGCTG
>DASWDH010000520.1:0-2361 GCA_036395495.1 Polyangiaceae bacterium | reverse complement strand
GGCGTTGCCTGAGCCAGCCGAAAATTCCGACCCGACGCCGCGCAAGACCGATCACGCTGACAAGTCCGCGAAAGGCGGCCTCTCTCTCCACGGAGGCGCCACGAAGCCACCGGCCACCAAGACCGACGGCGGCGCTCGTCCAAGCGAAGCCGATGCTTCGAAAAACCCCACCCAGAAGCGCGCGGGAGGTCTGATTGAGGATGTCCCCTTCTGAAGCCCTCCGCCCCTGCCTGCTCACGCTTGCCCTCTTGGCCACGCGACCGGCGGCGGCCCAAGCGCCCGCGGCGAGCCCGCAGGAAGCATCCTCGAACGACCCTCGGGTGGCCGAGGCGCGCGCGGCCTTTCGAGAAGGAACGTCGCTCGCTCGCCAGGCCCAATGGGGCGAGGCGCTGCTCGCGTTCGAGCGGTCGGCGAGCCTGCGACCGCACACGTTCACGACCTACAACATCGCCTATTGCGAACGCGCGCTCGGGCGATACACGCGCGCGCGTAAGCTCCTCGCCAAAGCGCTCGCCGAGAACGACGCCAGGGGCGGCACCGCGCTCTCTGCCGACGTCACGTCCGACGCCAAGAAGTACCTGAGCGAGATCGATGCTCGGCTCGCGCGGGCCACCGTTTCACTCGACCCACCCGATGCCAGCCTCTCCGTCGACGGCCGACCGTTGGAAACCGTCGACGCCGCGCGCACACTTCCCCTGCTCGCCGCCGGGACGCGCGAGCTTGGCCTCGGTGAAGTGCCCTTCAGCGCCCGATTCGAACTTTTGCTCGACCCAGGCGCGCACGTCTTCACTCTCACGAAGGCAGGCTCCGACGACGTCATCGTCACGCGCACGTTTGCGCCGGGAACGACCTCGTCGTTCGAGCTCAAATTCCCGGTCCGCGTCTCGGCCGCCGCCAATCGCGCGCCGGTCACCGGTGCCCTTTCGAACGGCACGACGGCCGATGTAGCCAAACCGAGCCGCCTGCCGGTTTACATTTTGCTCGGCGTCGGCGCCGCCGGCATCGCAACCGGCTCGATCGCCGGCATCCTGGCCATCCAGCGAAAGAACACGCTCGACCGAAATTGCGGGGACTCCAAGGCCGCGTGCCCCTCGAATCTGTCTTCCGAACGCGACGCGCTCAACACCTTGGCCGACGTCTCGACGATCGCGTTTTCGGTCGGCGTGCTCGCCGGCGGCGTGGGCACGTTCTTGTTGCTGTCGGCGCGATCGACGTCCGAGAAGCCTTCGACAACGGCCGCGGCTGCGAGTAAAACGGGGCTCGTGCTGCGACCCGCCCTCGGAATCGGATCGGCTTTTTTGACCGGCACTTTCTAAGTCATGCGGCGAACCATCGCCATCGCATGCGCGATTCTCCTTCTGGGTTGCCGCCAACTTCTTTCGTCGGACAGCTATCGGTTCGTCGAATCGACGAGTGACTCCGGCGCCGACTCGAGCTTCGACGGCGGGGGAGCGGCCTGTCAGCTCGCCCGTCCGCCGGCGCCCGTGGTGACCCAGGAGACGGGGGGCAATGTCGAGCTGATTTTCGCGATCCGAACGATCAACATTGGAGAAACGACCGGGATCGACGGCGTACCCGAATATCGCAAGCTCGGTTTCGACCTGGATGGTCGCTGCACGAGCGCCGGGGACCCGCCGAGTTGCACCAACGCCCATAGGTCGGACCCGTCGGAAGGCGACGGGATCAACGGCATCGACGACGCGCTCGGACACATGATCTCAACCATCAAGAGCACATTCGGCCAGGAGATCATCACCAGCAAGCTCGTGAACGACGAGGTTCAAGCGGCGACGCTACCGCCGACCTCCCTCTTTCGCATTCGCGGTTACGACGGCCTCGATAGCGACAACCACGTCGAGGTCGATTGGTACTTCCCGGTCCTCCCCGGACCAACGCAGGCAGATGGCGGCGGCGCGCAAGCCGACGCCGCCATGGCGCCACGCTGGGACGGTACCGACGTATGGCCCGTCCAGCCGAGCACGTTCGTGCAGCCTCCCTCGCCCGATGGAACCAATCCGGGAGGCGCGGTTCTTCAGCGGACGTCAGTCGACGCGTACGTCAGCAGATACCAGGTCGTCGCCACGTTTCCCCAGGGAATCCCGTTCCGATTTTGGCATCTCCAGGTGGCGCTCTACGATCCGATGTTGACGATCGACATCGTCCCCAATCCGGCGACGGGAAAATTCGAGCTGCGGGGACTGGTCACCGGGCGGGCCAAGATGAGCGACGTGATGGGCCTCGTACCCACGATGACCAGCTCCTTCCCAGGGATCATCGTCTGCACCAACGATGCCCTTTACGTGAACATCCGAAACTGGATGTGCAGTTTTTTCGATCTATCTTCGAGCTCGAGCGCGACCA
>DASWDH010000519.1:0-6208 GCA_036395495.1 Polyangiaceae bacterium | reverse complement strand
CGGGCCACCGCGCCGCGCCAGCCGGGCTCGGCGCCGTTGGCTCGAAACGTCGTGAAGACCGTGCCGAGCACCATGGTGGCCGTCGGATCCCCCTCGAGGAGAACCTGACCCACCATCTGCGCGGTGGTGAGGTCGGCTTGGCCGGCGAGCAGGCGGCGAAACATCGCGGTGGACAAGGTGAGCGCGGAGCCTGGCGGTCGGGGGATGCCCCGGCGAAAAGAAACACGGCCTTCACGGAGCACGATGGTGAAGTCGCCGCCATCGGGGCCGGTGAGTCGCAGATGGATGAGAGGTGTCGATCCGCGCGCCGGTTCGCGTGGCTGCTTTTGTGCGTACATGTCGATGGATCGAAAGAAGAGCGCGATGCGTGGGTCGAGGCGGCGTGGCACTTCGGCCCGGTAGCGAAGGATCACGTCGGCAGCGGTGGCGCAGCGCGGACGCCACCCGAGCTCGCGTTTGGCTCGCTCGCTCGAGATGACCATGCTCACGCCGCCGGTGTCGAGCCAAGCTGGATCGACGGCTCGACCGATTCCGAGCTTCGACAGCCACGGCGAAGTGGCGGCGGCCGCGCGGGCAACCGAACGGGGCGCGCGCAGCGCCCGCAGACCCCCGCGGGCGGCAAGGTCGCCCGGCGAAAGAGCCTCGTCGGCGGCGAGATTGAAAGCGCCGCGCGACGGCTTGGCGAGCGCCAGTGCTGCCGCCTCGGCGACGTCCTCGTCCCACACGATCGGCAACGGAGCCGTATCCAACGCGAAGATGCGGCCACGGCGTAAGGCGTCGCCCAAGGCGTGTTCCATGTCGTGGCCGATCAGGATCGCGGGCCGCAACCTCGAGATCGCGATGGCAGGGTGCTCGACCTCGAAACGATCGAGCAAGGCTTCGACTTCGAACTTGGTGGCGGCGTAAGCGAAGCCCGGTTGGTAAACGCGCCGCGCGTCCTCGGTGATCGGCTGGGGATGGCCGGGCACGACTCCGTAGGCGGCGATGGAAGAGCTGTAGACGATTCGCGAAACGCCGCAGCGAGCGGCCGCCGCGAAAACGTTCGCGCTGCCGCCTACGTTGATGGCTTCCACTTCCGGGCGCGGCCGAGCCTCGGTGACCACGAACGCGAGGTGCACGAGCGCATCGTGTCCCTCGATGTGCCGCGCGATATCGGGATCGCGGACGTCGCATTTCACCGCGGTGATCTTCGGACTGGCAATGGCGTGTGGACGTAGATCGATGCAGGTGATCGCCTTGACTTTGCGGTCGTGGGCGAGGCGGCGCAAAAGACGGCTGCCGAGCTGGCCCGCGCCTCCGGTCACGACGACCCGCATCAAGCGAGTCCCACGGCACGCCAGATCGGTTGTGAGGGGAGCGTGAACAGATCGAGCTCGCGCCACAGCCCACGCACTTTGGCGAGCGACTCGCACACGCTCGCGCGGTGAAGAGGATTGTACCGGTACGCTTCGTTCATGACCGGCCTCGGGATACGATAGGTCTGCGCGATGATCGGGTGCGGTTCGAGCATTCGGCGGGCCATCGAGCCGAGCACGAGGGGCGCAGCGATAGAGAGGACCTGGCGCCTGACTCGGCCGAGCCGAGGCACGCGCAGGCGCAAGTACGCGCGTGCGAAGCACAGGTGGCGCGCCTCTTCGGTGATGTGGATTTGCATGATCCGCCGCAACAAAGGGTGAATGTCGCGCCCCGAACGGATGAGCGTACGCTGCACGTAATCGATCGGATCCTCGCCGCCAAGCACGAACAAGAAGAACAGCTCCGGAAATCGGCGCGCCAAGCGGACGACGCGCCGCCCGCCCGCGCGAACGAGCCATCCCAGGTCGCCGGGATCGAGGCCAGATTGGTTCACGAACTCGCGGAACATCAGGGTGTGCTGCGATTCCTCGATGACCTCGTGATAGGCATAGCGAAACTCCGGAGCGTCGCGTGGCAGCGTCATCGCGAACTCGAGCAAGCCGCGGGTCAGCACGTTTTCGAAGTGCACGCCCATCCCCATCGCGCATACCACCAGGTGCAGTCCAATTCGCGTGCGGGTGGGGGCAGGTTGCGCGGCGTACCAGGCCGTGGCTCCGAGAGGATGATGTGCATCGAGCTCCCAGACAGGATCATCGCCGTGGATTCGGTGGCTCGGCTCCTCCCAGGGGACGTCGCCATAGGCGTCATAATGTTTGGTGACCGAAAGCCGGGAGAGCCGCGCCAGAAGCTCGGGATAGCTTTCTCGGCCGGCGCTCGGCCGTTCTTCTTCGGGGAGTGAAGAGAGGTCGCAAGTCATGAGAACCCCGTGGCGGCGCCGGATATCATGAGGCGTGCCAGCTGGCGCCAAATCTCGAGGGCACGCTCGGTTTCCTCACGCTTCGGCGCGACCATCGCGTCGAGCGCGAGCCCTTGCAAGAACGAGAATGCGAGCACCGGCAACAGATCCCAATGGGCCGACGCCGTCGCCGGACGGGGGAACAGATCGCGGAACGTGCGCGAAACATTTTCCCGGAACCGAGCCGTCAATGCGGTGACCTTCGGCTGCAGCTGCGGGTCGGTTCGCGCGGCGACCACGAGCTCGAGCCACGCGTGAAAGGTCGGCCCAGCCACCATCGACCATAGAATGTCGATCGCCGAGGCACCGCGATCGGCATCGTGCGGCAATCGAGCGAATGCCTCGCGGAACTCTTGATCGCGCCGGTCGAACAAGTGCTCCATCGCTTCTGTGACGAGCTCGGCCTTGGTCGGAAAGTGATGCAGCTGCGCCCCGCGCGAGACACCGCCGCGCTCCGCGATCTCGGTGGTCGTCGTGCGCGCGTATCCGAGCTCGGCCAAACAGGCGAGCGTGGCATCGAGCAGCCGCGCACGCGTTGCGGCGCTCCGCTCTTCTTGGGTGCGTCGGCGGGCCACCGCGGACATGTCCCATTTCTAACATCCAACTAAAGAAACAGTCAAGACTGAATGTTTGTGATTGGCATATAGACACTTGGTTTTGTTGGTGATTCCTGATCGTCGATTCGGCTCCAGGTGTTGATCTCGCGGCGGTCTGGCGCTCGCTAGGATCGAAGCCGCTTGCGAGCGAACCCGATCGCGTGCCCAAGACGGATCGAGCGGCGCGCAGAAGTTGCCGACGGATGCGAAAGTAAGCGCGTGCTTCGTACGTACGTCGAAGCAAGGTGGCGACGAATGTTGCGCCGTCGCGAAGAAAAAAGATCCTGACCCCGACACGCGCTGCGAAGCAACTGAGCCATGCCGGGGTCGATCACATGACAGATTCTCGATCATCTATTCAGTCGCTACTCGGAAACGACGATCGGGTGGCGAGGATCCAATAGCGAGTCCTGGCGCGTCATGAAAAGACGAGGCATGAGCAAGAACGCTTGGAGCGCTCCGTGGTCGGATGTTACGAACACGATGAGGCGGAGCGAAGGCGCTGTGGGATCACCTCGGATCGATCGAGAAACCATCGAGGCGACCTACGCGATCATCAAGCCGTACATTCGCACCACGCCGGTGGTGGAGGTCTACGGGGTCGAGTTCGGACTCGCACGCTTCCCGCTGGTCCTGAAGCTCGAGCAATTACAGCATTCGGGATCGTTCAAGGCGCGCGGTGCTTTCGCTCATCTGCTCCTGCGAGACATCCCTTCGGTCGGGGTTGCCGCCGCATCGGGAGGAAATCACGGCGCGGCGGTGGCGTACGCAGCGATGCGCCTCGGCGTGCCGGCAAGGGTTTTCGTTCCCACCGTGTGCTCTCCCGCCAAGATCCAGCGGATCCGCGACTATGGAGCGAATTTGGTCATTGGCGGCGATCGCTACGCGGACGCGCTCGCCGCTTGCGAAGCATGGATGGCGGAGAGCGGTGCGATGTCGATTCATGCTTATGACCAGGTCGAAACGCTGCTCGGACAAGGAACGCTGGGCGAGGAGCTCACCTTCCAGGCCCCTCCTCTGGACACGCTTCTGGTTGCCGTAGGTGGCGGAGGTTTGATAGGCGGCGTCGCCGCGTGGTACGCGGGCACGACGAAGATCGTAGGCGTGGAACCGGAGGGCGCACCGACGCTCAGTCAGGCACTCAAAGCTGGAAAGCCCGTCGATGCGCCAGCCGGAAGCATTGCCAGCGATTCGCTCGCCCCTCGGCGCGTCGGCGATCTGATGTTCCCCATTGCTCAAGCGCATGTCGCGCGGGTCGTGTTGGTCAGCGACGCTTCTATCCTGCGCGCGCAGAAAGCCATCTGGTCGGTCATGCGGATCGTGGTCGAGCCCGGCGCGGCCGCGGCCATGGCGCCGCTACTCGATGGTGGCTACTCGCCGGCCCCGGGGGAGCGAGTCGGTGTCCTCTTGAGCGGAGCCAACACGACGGCTGTCCGGTTCGACGATCCGTAGCTCAGAGCTCTGGCTCGGCGCAGGGCGTCCACTGACCGCTCTCGCAGACCTGTATGCCCTTCGTGCAGTTGTGCACGCCGTTCACGACGCCGAGATCGATGACGCATTCGCGCGACTCGAACGAGACGCACTCGACTGCGGCCTCGCTTGCGGCTTCCGCCGTTGGCCGGGCTGCGTCTTCGGCCGAGCGCGGCGCGGGATCGTCGCCGAGGCTCGCCGGTCGACTCTCATCGGATCCCGAACACGCGACGACGACGAGGCCGATCATGCCTCGAAAGCCGGCGCGCACACGTCCACACATACCCTCTTTTTTAGCTGATTTTCTCATCCGTCACAAGAACCAACGGGTTCAGGTCACGCACTTTCCTCCGTATAGAAAACCGTGCGGGGCTTCTCTTCAGCGCCGCGCCGCACGTCTCCTATGTCTTTTCGCCAGAGTCTTCGCCGCTCGCTCTTCGGACACGCATTCGCTCTTGCCCAAATCGCGTGCGCTCTTTTGATCGCGTCTTGTTCGGGTGGAGCGGGTGCACCGCCGAGCGGAGACGATCCCGGACCAAGAACCATTCCCGGCACGGCCGGGGCCCAGGGAACGCCGTGCGAACCATGGGCGACGCGCGCTTGCGGCATCGAGCTCGGCACCTTCGACGGTCGCACGAGCTGCGCGACTGGAATCCAAGTCTGCGAGGGCGGCAGCTGGGGCACGTGCATGGCCGACGCCAGCCGGGGGGTCACGTCGGTCCCCGCGGCGCCGGTCGGCGGCGGTTCGCTCGCGATTCAGGTGGTGGGGGGCAGCTCGACGAACTGTGTCGATAATCCGTGCGATCCCTATTGCCGCATCTTCCAAGATACGCCGGACGCCGCGATTACGGCCGACCGCGTCAATGCGGTGACCGGGTGGCTTTCCGGCGGAACGCTCTCCGGTTCGAACGTGCCCAGCGCGTTCAAAGACAAGGGCAGCCTCAACACCCAGTGCACCGCGACCGCGGGGTCTGACACCTGGAACGAGGCATGTCAGTTCGATCAACACTGTGTCGGCAGCGCCTGCGTTGCATTCGGCGTCGCGCAATCCGGCTCCTGTGCAGGTGTCGACATCACCGCCCCGACGACCTGCATTCCAGGCACCGGCTTCCGGGACGTGACCGTCTGCAACCGGGGTACGGTCGCCGCGCCGCCCGGCGTCAAATGCTACCTCTACGCGGGCGGTTCCCCGCGTTACCCCGAGGACGATCCGGGACTCGGCTCGCTCATCATGACGACGGCGACGACGCTCGCCGCCGGCACCTGCGAGACCCAGCCAATCGCCGAGAATCTCTTCAACCAAAACGGCATCCAGTCGCTCATGTGCAATCCCCCGCAGACGAACGTCTCGCTTCAGGAATGCAACCAGGCCAACAATTGGACCGCGACCAAGCTCGTGCCCGACCCCGACCCGTGCCGTGACCTCAGCACCCCCAGCTATGCTCCCTTCACCGTCTCGCGCGTGTTCCAGGCGGTGTGCGCCGCCGGTACGAGCCCACAGTGGAAGCAGTTCGGGTACACGACTTCGACGCCCAGCGGCACCAAAGTCGAATTTCGTTTCCGCTCGTTCGAGGCGACGAATGGCACGTGCGTCGCGCTGTCTCCAGTCACGAGCGACCCTCCGGTGCCGCTCGCCACGGCGAGCCTGACGCAGGATCCCGAAGTCTGCAGCATCGCCGGAACCGGGAATCCCTGTCCGAAGAATCTCTATGACGGGCTCGGCAAGCTTCCCTACGCCTCCTATGCCTGCTTGCAGATGGACGCTCGCGGCATCCCGACCATCAGCGCGGCGCCGCAGCTCATCAACTGGACCGCCACTTACGACTGCGTA
>DASWDH010000518.1:0-14449 GCA_036395495.1 Polyangiaceae bacterium | reverse complement strand
TCTTTCTTGTTACATCTCATCGAACAATGGACCAGTGACGCCATGGCCGCAGAAGCGATAAATTGAAAACCATGAGTAGGAGAGAGCGTTCCAGTGGGCGGGCACGTCGAGCGCCCATGCCACGCCCGTCGCCCGGAACGCGCCAGCCACGTCCAACGGCCACCGGCCCGGGCGTCCCCGCGGCGTCGAAGTTTATCGACCTCGACGACGATGACGAGGACACCGTTACATACGACGCGCGGCGCACACCTACCCTCTCATTGCCGGCACTTCTCGCCGAATGCGTCGCTGGGGAGGAAACGGGCGGTGCCGAGAACACCTCTATGAGCGATGCTGATATCGACATCGTGGCGACGGCGAAGTCCGATGGCGTGGAATCGAACATCCATCGGATCGCGGCGAATCGGATCATCGACGACCTCGCGCCCCCGGACTCCAATGCCCGAATTTCGAGCTATGCCAAGGTTCCCAGGCAACCCATATCGATCGCGTCGTCGAACCGGCGGGACCGGGTCAGCGCGTCGGCTTTCCTCCATGTATGCGTTGGCGCGTCCAGCGACCCGCAGCAAAGCGTGGCACCGGCGATCGTTCGTCCGCGTCGGTCGCCCAAGCGTTCGTTTCTCGCCAAGTTCTTGTTCGTGGCGATTCTGGCGCTGGTGTTGATGATCGCCGCGATCGAAATCTCGAGTGCGCGCCACCTGCCGTGGCTGGATCCTCGGCCCCTCCTGGTCCAGCTGTGGAATCTCGTCGCGCAAAAGATCCCCTGGGAGAGCCTCCCCAAATTGCCAAAATTGTAGAGCGTCCGTGCTTGGCCCGAGCGAGGCGATGCGCTCCGCCATGGACGACTACTCGAATCCGCAAGCTGCGAGCGTGCAGATCGAAGATCTGGCTTCCACCGATCCCGTGCTGCTCGCGTGCACGCACGGCGCCGCGTACCGAGGCGATGGCGCATCGGCGCTGCGCGCTCTTGCCAAAGCGCTCAGAAGCGAACGGCTCGACGACTCCAATACCTTAACGAGGTTTCGCAAGCCGGTTCGGAACGGCCTTGAGATCGGTGAGGGTCACTCGTTCGAACTCGGCCGCCTTGCCGTCGAGCAATCTTGCGACACCCCGCTCGATGGCTTGTTCGATCGTCATCCCGAGTTCGTTGGGCCGAACGCTGAGCACGCGCGGTTGTCCGGCGAGGCCTTTGACCGCTTTCCATCCTTCTGCGAGCTCCGCGACCACCGGCGCGCCGCCCGACTCGTCGTCGAGCGACCAACTGCCGTCGGGCTGGCGGTAGAAGGTGAGCGTGCGCATGCTCGAGTGTAGCGCACCTGGCGCCGGTCCGCCGACCAGGTGACGAAAGAGCTTCGGGCCGGCGCATGGGCAACGCTCTCTACCCGCTCGCGCAGCGCGTCGACCGCGACGGGATGTCCGTTCGGGTGACGGTGTTCAGCCCCAAGCAAGAACAATTGGGACTTCCTCCCGTCGTTGTGACGGCGGGCATCCGTAACGGTTGGGTCATCGGCATCGCGTTCTTCGACAGGCGCTCGACCTGCGAATAACTTGGCCCAGAGGGCTAACCTTTGTTCAACTCCACCGCATGGACGTATCTTTCATGCGTCGCGCCGCCAAGGTCGGCAGCATCGTCGTTTCATGCGCGGTGGTCGGATGCGCGAGCCATTGGAAACTCCGAGGTGGCCCCTCCGAGTGCACGAGTATGTGCACCAAGTGGAATCTGGAATTCGTGGCCATCGTCGGCCTCGGCAGCCAAGACGCGACGGGCGAGGGGGCCACGGCGTGCGTGTGCCAAGTGCCGCAAAAACCGGCTACACCCGCATCCCCGCCGGCAGGGAGCGCGGCACCCACGTCGCTGCTTTCGACGCCGATCATCGCCGCAGAGGTGGTCCTCAGGGCACATGCCCAACAGCGACGCGAGGACCAGAAGGCAGACTCGTACGCTCATTGAGCTGCGCTTCTCTTAGCGTTGGTGTTTAGCAAGACGAGTGCCACTTTCCTACGCTCCGACGCGTGCAGCTCGATCAGCCGAACGCCCGAGCCGCCGCCCGGTGCATGCGACGCGATCCCTGGTACAGTGCCCCCCGCACGGAGCGAACATGGGACGAGCGAAAGCAAAAGCAGCCAAGATCGAGAAGGCCAAGATTGTCGGGGATCCCATCATCGACAGCGCCGACAAGCGCATCGTCTACTCCATCGATGTCGGCGGCATGCAGGGCAACGCGTGGGAGTACAAGGACACAGGCGAAGCGGCCCTCGCCGTCGTCAACTTCAATGCCGAAATCCATAGCGCGAAACGGGGCCTCATCTGGTCCGCCGTGAACGAATGGCGCGCGGCGAACCGTGACAAGTATGCTGGACTGCTGAAACAGTTGTAGGCGCGCCGTTTCACTAATGCGGCTTTTGTCGCGTTGACATCGTTCACTCGTGTGCTTCGATCGCCGACGACGAGGGAGACGTCATGCCCGCAGGACCATGCCCGCGGCTCGGTTTCCGCGCGCCCGCGTTGTTCATTCGCACCGCGCGCGAAACGCTGTCGCTCGATGCACTCGGTCGGCAGCTCGTGCTGCTCGCCTTTCTGCCGCACTCGTCAGCCGCAAGCGACGGCGACATACTCGCCGAGGTTCGCGCCGAGCTGCGAGGCCTCGGTGCGGTTCTCGTCGTTGTTTCGCCGGACGGGATGTTCGTCTTTCGTCCCGATGACGATGTCGAGCGGTTCGCGCACGCCAGCGAGCTTTCGGCCGACGACATCGGCGCAGCGCACGCTGCCTTCGGTCTCTCGACATGCGCGCATGGCCTCCGTTCGCCCGGGCTCTTTCTGCTCGATGAGGATCGAATCGTTCGCTTCGCCTATGCGTGGGACGACCCCGAGGCCATCGACCTCGCGGCGATCCGGGACGCGCTCACCGACGCCGGTCGAGCCCTGATCGTCCCGTCGAGCCGCAAGCGTGTTTCGCGGCGCGACATGATGTTGGCGACGCTCATCTCGGCACTATCGCTGCTTCTCGTCGCCGGCTGTAAACGTCGCCCCAGCACGACTGAGCAGGCCGAAAGCACGGCCAGCAATCTCGATGTCACCCTCGACGTCAACGGCAAGACCAGCAAAATTCACATCGACGTACGTTCGTCGCTTCTCGATGTCTTGCGCGAGCGCATGGGCCTCACCGGGACCAAGAAGGGATGCGATCACGGCCAGTGCGGAGCCTGCACCGTCCTCGTCGACGGCCGGCGGGTGACCTCTTGCATGATGCTCGCCGCTTCGGTCGAAGGCTCCAAGGTGACGACGATCGAGGGGCTCGCGAACGGCGAGCTTCATCCGATGCAGGCTGCATTCATCGCCGAGGACGCGCTTCAGTGCGGCTACTGCACGCCAGGCCAGATCATGAGTGCCATCGGTCTTCTCGCGGAGGGACAGGCAACGACCGACGACGAGGTTCGCGAAGCCATGAGCGGCAATATCTGCCGGTGTGGCGCCTACACGAACATCGTGGCCGCGATCCGAAAGGCGAGGACCGTATGAACATTCCGCCGTTTCGCTATCTCAGAGCGGCCGACGAGAAGGCCGCGCTCGGCGGGCTGGCGAGCCAGGATTCGGCTCTGCTGGCCGGGGGCACGAACCTCGTCGACATGATGCGGCTCGGCGTGATGCGTCCGGCCGTCGTCATCGACGTGAGCCGCCTTCCGCTCTCCCGCATCGACGTCACACCCGAGGGCCTTTCGCTCGGTGCCATGGCAAGGAACAGCGACGTCGCGCATCACCCGCTCGTCCGCGAACACTTCCCGGTCCTCGCGGAGGCGCTCCTGTCCGGCGCGTCTCCCCAGTTACGCAATCTCGCCACGGTGGGGGGCAATCTTCTGCAGCGCACGCGCTGCGTGTACTTCCGCGACGTCGAAAACCCGGCCTGCAACAAACGCAATCCAGGCTCGGGATGCGCAGCGATGGATGGCTGGACGCGGATGCACGCCGTTCTCGGGACCAGCGATTCGTGCATCGCCGCCCATCCTTCGGACATGTGCGTCGCACTCGCGGCGCTCGACGCCGTGGTGCACGTCCGCGGACCGAAGGGCGAGCGCGCGATCCCGGTAGCAGACTTCCACACCATCCCCGGAGCGCGTCCGGAGATCGAAACGACGCTGGGGCGCGACGAGCTCATCGTGCGCGTCACCGCGCCCGCAACGGCGTTTTCGAAGCGCTCGCGCTACGTGAAGGTGCGCGACCGGGCATCGTATGCGTTCGCACTCGCTTCTTGTGCAGCGTGCCTCGAGATCGACGGGAGCGGCATCGTGAAGCAGGCACGGGTCGCGTTGGGAGGCGTGGGTACCAAGCCTTGGCGCAGCCTCGATGCCGAACGCGCGATTGTCGGGAAGAAACCCGCGGCCGACGTCTTCCGCGGGGCTGGGGAAATAGCCATGAACGGCGCCCGAACGCGCCCGGACAACGCCTTCAAAGTGGAGCTCGGCCAACGCGTCGTTGCGCGGGCGCTCGAGCTCGCGGCGAGGGCGCCGTGAACGAACCGATCACCGGCAAAGGTCTCGACCGCGTCGACGCACGAGCGAAAGTGACGGGAAAGGCGGCGTACGCGGCGGAGATCGCCGTCGCCAACGTGACCTACGCCGTGATTGTCGGCGCCTCGATCGGCAAGGGAAAGGTCACCGCGATCGACGTGGCGGCGGCCAAGAGAGTGACCGGCGTTCTCGCGGTTCTCACCCACGAGAACGCGCCGAAGCTGCCCGGAGCCGACAAGCCGCGCGTCTCACCGCAGGACAGGATGCTCCAGTTCCTCCAAGACACGCAGATTCACTACGACGGGCAACCCATCGCGCTCGTAGTCGCCGACACGCTCGAACGCGCGCGCGAGGCCGCCGGTCTCGTCGTCGCACGGTACGACGCCGAGAAGCCCGCGCTCTCGATGGAAGCGGAGATGGGATCGGCTTACGCGCCCAAGGAGACGGTCCGCGGTCCCACCGACACGCGCCACGGAGACTTCGAGGCGGCGTTCGCCAAGGCCGCCGTTAAGGTCGATCAGACCTATACGATGGCGCCCGAGAACCACAATCCGATGGAGACGCACGCCACGATCGCCGTCTGGCAAGGCGACGACAGGCTCACGCTCTACGATACCACGCAGGGCGGCTTCATCGTGCGCGACAAGATGGCGACGCTCTTCGGCCTGCCAAAAGAAAACGTCCGTGTCATTTCCCATTTTCTCGGCGGCGGCTTCGGCTGTAAGGGGTCGCCCTGGTCCCACGTCCCGCTGTGCGCGATGGCGGCCAAGGTAACCCGGCGCGCGGTGAAGCTGGCGCTGACGCGCCAACAGATGTTCCACTTCGTTGGCCACCGGCCGCGCACGGTCCAGCACGTCGCACTCGCCGCCGACAAGAAGGGCAAGCTCGCCGCGATACGACACGAACTCGTCGCCTGGACGTCGCGCATCGACGAGTTCATCGAGCCGGCGGCGTCGTGGACACGTCCGATGTACGCATGCGATAACGTGACCACGACGCACCGCATCGTGCGTCTCGACGTCGCGACGCCGACCTTCACGCGCGCGCCGGGCGCGGCGAGCGGCTCGTTCGCCATGGAGACGGCGATGGACGAGCTCGCGTACGCGCTCAACATGGACCCGCTCGAGCTCAGGCTGACGAATTATGCAGAGAAAGATCACGATTCCGGCAAGCCATTTTCGAGCAAGGAGCTGCGCGCTTGTTATCGGCGTGCCGCCGATCGCTTCGGGTGGGCCAAGCGCAAGATGCCGCCTCGCAGCACGCTCGATGGGCACTGGCTGGTCGGTATGGGCATGGCGACGGCGGCCTATCCCGCGCACCAACGGCCGTCGTCGGCCATCGCGAAGATCAAACAGGACGGCACCGTGGTCGTTCAAGCGGGCTCGCACGACCTCGGCACCGGGACGTACACGATCATGGCGCAGATCGCCGCCGACGCGATCGGGCAGTCTTTCGAGAAAGTCCGATTCGAGCTCGGCGACACGACGATGCCCGAAGCGCCGCTCGCGGCCGGATCGCAGACGGCGGCAAGCGTGGGATCTGCCGTCAAGAAGGCCGCAGCCGCGGCCCGCGCCGAGCTCGTGAAGACGGCGATCGCCGACTCCCGCTCTCCGCTGTACGGCACGCCGGAAGCGGAGATCGAGGCGGCCGACGGCGTCCTGCAAGCAAACGGAAAACGAGACCCGTACGCCGACATCGTACGACGCTCGGGCAAGGGTGAGATCGCCGCGAAAGTCGACGCCAAGGAGAGAGAAGAGCGGAGTGCGTTTGCCTGTCACGCTTTTGGCGCACAGTTCTGCGAGGTCAGGGTCGACGAAGCGACGGGAGAAATACGGGTCGGCCGCGTCGTCGGGGCTTTCGCGGGCGGCACCATTCTCAACGCGAAAACCGCGCGAAGCCAGCTCCTCGGCGGCATCGTGTGGGGGATCGGCCTGGCGCTGCTCGAACGCGCCGAGCGCGACGCGCGCACCGGGCGCGTCGTCACCCGGGAGTTTCAGGATTATCACCTGCCGGTCAACGCCGATGTCCCACCCATCGAGGTCATCCTCGTCGATGAGGTCGACCCGCACGTGAGCGACGTCGGAGCGAAGGGCCTGGGGGAGATCGGCATCACCGGCATGGGCGCCGCGATCTCCAACGCCGTCTTCCACGCCACCGGCAAACGCATCCGCGATCTGCCTATCACGCTCGATCGGCTTCTGTGAGGTCAAGATGATCGAACTCGAACGGATCTGCCGAGAGGCCGCCGCACTCCGCTCGCGGGGTGTCCCCCTCCTGCTTGCGACGGTCGTGCGCGTTTCGGGTTCGGCTTATCGACGGCCAGGCGCGCGCATGTTGATCGCGGAAGACCGATGGATGGCTGGATCGGTCAGCGGTGGATGCCTCGAACGGGACATCCTTCTACGGGGCGCGTTCCACACCCGAGGCGGCTCGCCGGTCCTCGTCACCTACGATACGACTTCCGACGACGACGCCCGCTGGGGCGGCGCTCGGGGCTGCCATGGCGTCATCGAGGTGCTCATCGAGCGCATCGATCCGCGAAGCGAGCTCGATCCGACCCACTTCGCCAGCAGCTGCTTCACCGCCGAAGAAGTGGGTGCGCTGGCAACCGTGTTTGCCTCCGACGATCCTTTGGTTCCGGTGGGCGCGCGGGTGGCAGCACGCCGCGGCCATGTCGTCGGGTCGACCCTGCCGGAGGGGACGGTGCGCGACACGCTTGCGCAAGAAGCACTGGCTGCCCTCGTGGATGGCGCCTGCCGCGCCCGTATTCATCTGTCTGGCCGCGTCGAGGCGCTCGTCGAGCTGTTCACGCCGGCACCCCACCTCTTCGTACTCGGCACGCGGCACGACGCGCTGCCGCTCGTTACGTTGGCGCATGCGATCGGCCTTACCGTGACGGTGGCGGATACTTGGGCACCGGCTGCGACGCGGACGCAGTTCGCCGCCGCCGACTGCCTCCTTTTCGCCCCTCCCCACGAGATTGCGCGCGCCGTCGACGCGCATGCCCGCGCCGCGGTGGTCGTGATGACGCACGATTATGAACGGGACCGCGATCATCTCGCCGCGATCCTCGGCACTCGAGCGCGCTACATCGGGGTGCTCGGTCCGCGCGCGCGAACCGCACGCATGCTCGCCGATGCCGGAGTGAAGCTGACTGACGACATGCTCGGGCGGCTCCACGCTCCGGTCGGTCTCGATCTCGGCGGCGAGACCCCAACAGAAATCGCGCTCGCGGTCGTGGCCGAGATTCAGGCGGCTCTCGCCGGCGCGTCGACGCGTCCTCTGCGGGAGTTGCCGGGAGCGATCCACGCCGACGAGCGGCAGGCCGCGGAACCCAACGAGCCACACAGCGTCGAGGAGCTCGCATGAAGATCGTTGCGGCCGTGCTCGCCGCCGGCGCATCGCGGCGGTTCGGGCGCCCCAAGCAGCTCGTCCCTTTCGGTGGCGAGCCCCTCGTTCGTCGCGCCGTTGCTGCAGCTCGGCTCCCCGATATCGAAGCAACCGCGGTGGTACTCGGAGCCAACGCGGAACCCGTCGTGCAGGCTCTCGATGAGCGCGTCGTCCCCATTCGCAATCCGTCATGGCAGGAAGGCATCGCTTCATCCATCCGTACGGCCGTCGGATGGGCAGAGAAGCAACATGCGACAGCGCTCGTCCTTCTCCTCGCGGATCAACCGCTCGTCGCATCGACGCACGTCGCGCGCTTGATCGCCGCCTGGCGCGGCGGCGCCGTCGCCGCTGCGTCCGCGTATTCGGGCGTGCTCGGCGCACCGGCTATTTTCGACGCCCGCCTCTTTGCGGAGCTCGGCACGTTGCAAGGCGACGATGGCGCGGGAAAGATCCTGCGGTGGCATGCGAATATCGCGGCCGTCGCATGTGCGGAGGCGGCGGTCGACATCGACACACGTGCCGACATCGAAGCACTCGATGGTCGGCCGCAGAGCTCCGACCGCTCGGGGGCGAGGGCTCGTCTCGTCAAGTTCGGTCTGCCGCTCATCGGCTTCATGGTGGGCGCCGTCGCCGGAGCCACGGTCACCCATGCAGTCGGGCTTGCGAGCATTGCCGTACCAACACTGCTGGTCGGCGCGCTCACCGTCACGGCGTGGCGCACGATCCGTCGCTCGTCGAGGCGCCACGCGATGCCCGGGCACGAAGAGGGGGACGCGGCCACAGCTTCGTCGCAACTACGTACGTCGATGATCCGCCTCGTCGCGACCAAAGCGTCGCCGTCGAGCGGGAGTCAAGGACCATCCGCGATTGATCGAGGGGAAGCGCACGCGATTCACGACGAGGCGCACCCCTCGCGTCGACGTGACCGGTGATTTCGTGCCCAGTAAGTTCGCGGTTTTCCAGAGCATCGATGCGCTCGACTGGTCAGACCAGCTGGTCAGGCCAGTCGATTTCTGGTCGGAGCACTGACCACCGGCGCTTTTGAGGACATCGCAATCATTTGGCGTGATCGGACGATTGCGAACACCGCGTCCCGCTGTCGACGCGCCAGTACCACCGAGCGACAACGATCAGTCGTCGACGACAACCCCCGATGACAGTTTGTTTGCAGTGGTGACCGAAAACAGCCGTGCGAGTGAATGCGAGGACGGTTGCGCGAACGCCTCGTCACAATCGAGCTGCCCGGGCGTTCGAAACGACAATCTCGGTACAACACTTGCCTCGTCGCGCCGCGGAGGCGCGAATGGGAAAGGAATCGTTCTCGTGGTTGTGGGTGACTCTCGCAAGCTCGGCGATCGCAGGATGTGGCGCGGCGCCTCCGAACGACGACGGTGAGCTCGGAGAAACCGCCGACGAGCTCTCGGGTATTTACGAATTGCGGGCCGTTCATTCGGGCAAATGCGCCGATGTCGCGAGCTCGAGCACGTCCAATGGCGCGAACATCCAGCAATGGACGTGTAATGGCCATACCAATCAGAGATGGCTGCTGAGGTCGCTCGGGAGCGGCGTGCATCAAGTCATCTCGTACAACAGCAGCAAATGCATGGAGGTCAACGCCGCCAGTCTGACGAACGGAGCCAACGTCGACCAGTGGACATGTCAAAGCGCCAACCATCACAAGTGGCTGCTCACGTCGGTGGCCAGCGGCATTTACACGTTGACGAACGTCAATAGCAGCAAGTGCCTCGACGTGTCGGGCGCGAGCACCGCCGACGGTGCGAACCTCCAACAGTGGACGTGCTCGGGCAACACCAATCAGCAGTGGAAGCTCGTTCCTATCACCACCGGGCGCAAGTTCGGCAGCCACACGTTCCGTTATGCCAGCGGCACCATCTTGCCGCAGGTCTTGCAACCGACGTTGGATTCGACGACCGCCAAGTTCTACGACCGATGGAAGGCCGCCTACGTGAGACAAGGATGTGGTGGCTTCTACATTTTGACCGGCGGCGGAACGGGAACCGATGTCGGCGATACCGTGTCGGAAGGCCACGGCTACGGCATGGTCATCACCGCCATCATGGCCGGCCACGATCCGAACGCGAGGACGATTTTCGACGGCATGTACAATTTCTACAAGAAGTTTCACGCGACGAGCAGCAGCTTCTTGATGGACTGGACGGTGGACGTCGGAGCCGGCTGCACGGTCCCGAGTGGCGGCCATGACACCGCCACCGATGGCGATCTCGACATCGCGTTTGCTCTGCTGCTCGCCAATCGGCAATGGGGGAGCTCGGGCACTGTCAACTATCTCGCTGCTGCCAAGAGCGCCATCTCCGCGGTCAAGTCACTCGAGGTGAATTCCACGACCCATTTGACCTTGCTCGGCGATTGGGCCAAGGGCGATTCGACCTTTGGAACCGGGACGCGCCCCTCCGATTTCATGCTCGACCACTTCAAAGCGTACGGCAGGGCCACGGGCGATACGGCGTGGACCTCGAGCGTCAACAGCACGTACAACCTCGTCTCGTTCATGCAATCGACGTATGCATCCTCGACCGGGCTCCTGCCGGATTTCGTCGTCAACACGACGTCCACCGCGAAGCCCGCTCCGTCCAATTACCTCGAAGACATCACCGACGGCCAATACGCCTACAACTCGTGTCGCATTCCCTGGCGGATCGGCACGGACTTCGTGACCAGCGGCGACACCCGCGCGAGGGCGGCGCTCATGAAGTTGAACAGCTGGATCAAGAGCAAAACGAGCGGCAACCCGTCGAACATCAGGGATGGTTACAAGCTCGACGGCAGCACGGGCTCGGCCCAGAGCGGGTGGAGCCTCGCCTTCGAAGCACCGTTCGGCGTTTCGGCCATGGTCGACTCGTCCAATCAGGCTTGGCTCAACGCGATCTGGAGCCACACGTCTTCTGTGTCCAATCAGGGATATTTCGAGGACTCGATCAAGATGATCAGCATGCTCGTCATGTCGAACAATTGGTGGGCACCCTGATCGACGCGGCTCGTCGCGGCCAACGGCCCGCTCTTGTGATTTGAACCACCCCCTCGCCCAAACAGGACGAGTTCATCGGTCGGGCGCGGGCGTTTCCTGAATGCATGGCAAGCGACCGCCGCACGATGCTTTCGAGGCTGGCATCTCCCACGTGGGCATCTGCGCGAACGCGCTCGAGCGCCCTCTGCGCCTCTCCTTCGCGAAAGCCGAGTGAGCGGAGCGCGAGGAACGCTTGTTCGTATACCGTGACCGTGCGAGGAGCGACGACGCGGCCATAGTCCATACCGTCGGCGTGTGTTGTCTCGCGGACTCACCACACCAGTTCATTGCCTACCGGTCACGTCTTCGAAGACCTGGTCCGCGGGTAACGTGAGCACTTGGCGGCCAAGCTCGCGTGCTTTCTCACGCGGCACGTCGGCGTAGCGCGATCGAAACGAGGAGGTCGGGCGTACCGTGATTGTCTTTCCGCTGCTCTTCTGCTTGTACGTCGTGGCAAGCTCGCTCTCGGTTCCATCGACCACGACGAGATTGAGCTTTCCGGCGCTGGCACCGGTTGCGGCGGCGGCACCGTCGGCGATGCATGAGAACATGACTTGGCGCGGGCTACGATGCGAGACCTCGAGATCGAAGCTCCCCCGTTCGAGACCGAGCTTGCCGAGCGCATACTGACCCATGCGGTACCCAGCTACCGCCCACGGACCGGGCGCGCCATGTACGGCGGCAACGCGGTCGAGCTCGGCTTCGCCAGGATCGGGACCCTTGTCGCAACCGAGCAGAGCAAGGGATGTGGCAACAACGAAGAAAACCCGCTTCACCGACCCAGTGTAGCGTGAGAATCGGCGCCTGCGGTGCTCAACCGAGCTCGATGGACATGTAGACGGCGGTGGCCGGGCAGCACGACTGAAACTGCTCGGTATGTCGAATCGGCGGAGGGGCGCGCGAGCGGTCGTGCTCCGCGAAGCCACGATTTCGGAAGAAAGCCGAAGCCGTCGTCGTCAGGAGATGAGCCTCCTTGACACCGAGCTCTCGCACCCGTTTCAAAACGTGATCGCAGAGCGCGCTGGCGATGCCTCGGCCGCGGAGAGATTCTGAGACGCACACCGAGCGCAGGAGCGCGTGATCTCCAACCCTTTGAATGGCGGCGGTCCCCACCAGCGAAGAGCCGGACCATGCGAGAGTGAACCCAGGAAGATGCTCTCGGACATCGGAGATCGGCAGCCCAGCGGTAGCAAGCATCGTTTCGATCTTCGAAAGATCGTCGGGTCGCGCGCCTCTGATCTGCAGATCCGGGAGAGAGTTCGAAGGGATTGGCATTTTGTATCCACCAGCGTAGCAGCTGGCTCCACGACGGAGCTCCGATGGTAGACTGGCGCCCGAACCTCGAGGTGACGCGCCATGACGACCGGACGAACCGTGCAGCTATTCGAATACGCGATGTGCGAAACGTGCCGAAAGGCGAAGAAGTGGCTCGGCGGTCATGGGGTCGCTTACGAAAGCGTTCCGATCGTGGAGAAGCCGCCCACGCTCGGCGAGCTCGAAAAGCTCGTCCACCAAAGCAAGCTGCCCGTCGACAAGTGGTTCAACACTAGCGGCCAGAGCTATCGCGCCCTCCTCGCACGCATCGGAAAGGACGGCTTCGCCAAACTCGGCGCGGCGGAGAAGCTCCGCCTTTTGGCAGCTGATGGAAAGATGATCAAGCGTCCGGTCCTGGTGACCGGCGACCGTGTCCTCGTGGGGTTCGACGAGAAACAATATCGCGCGCTCGGAAGTTGATCGGCGAGAGTCTGGCTTACGGTTTGGCTCCGCGAACGACATACTGTTCCGGAAGAGTCTCCGACTGAACGACCGCTGCCCGAAGTCCGCCGCCTTGGAGCTCTTTGACGACTTGCTCCGGCGGCAAG
Source organism: Polyangiaceae bacterium (assembly GCA_036395495.1). GTDB lineage: Bacteria > Myxococcota_A > Polyangia > Polyangiales > Polyangiaceae > DASWDH01. The sequence goes on along the minus strand of DASWDH010000518.1, from coordinate 1,645 downwards.
CGGTGCTTCGCGGGAGGACCCATCGCGGACTCGAGTGTGAAATCGACGACCAGCAAGGATCCTCCGAGTCGCAGCGCGCGCGCGAGCTTGCCGGCGTAGACCGCTCGATCGTCGATGTGATGCCAGGTATCGACGACGATGATCCGATCGACGCCGTCCGGCGGCAGATTCGGATCGTCGGCCGCGACGACACGGGGCTCGACGTTGCTCCACCCGGACTGGCGAACACGGCGGTTCATGTACTCGACCATGTTCGGCTCGACATCCAACGCCAGTACCCGGCCTCGATTTCCCACGGCTTTCGACAAATACGGGAGGAAGTACCCGGTGCCGGCACCGATGTCGGCGACCACGTGGCCCGCGTGAATATCGAGCAGAGTGACGACTTCGGCGGGCTTCTGCCAACTGTGCCGCTCCGGACTATCGAAATGGCGGGCAAACCGTTCCACCTCGGAGAAATCCATATGGTAGCCCTGCTTGCCGTGGTGGTGCTCCTCCGCCTGCGGGTGGTGTTCGGTGGGCGGTGCAACGGAGGACGCGGAGCTTGCGTTCGCTGCGGGCCGAGGCTCGGGCGGCGAGGGAGGCTGCGACGTGCGGCAGGCTGCGAACGAGAGTGCAAGGGCCGTCCAGCGCATGACCGGCGGCTACCCTATCGCCAATCGCTCGAGACGATCACGAATTTGTGCCTCTTCCCAGGCGTTTCGCGCAAGTCCAAGCGCGTTCGCGAGCTCGGCACGTGCTTCGTCGCACCGGCCGAGGTCCTCGAGCAGAATCCCGCGAACCAGGTGGGCATAGGGGTAGGCGCTGCAATCGATGCCTCCCTCATCGAGGAGCGCCGAGCAGCGTTGGCCTCGTCGCGGAGTTCTTCGACCCCGGCCCGAACCGCCGAAGCGGGCGACCGACGAGCTGGGTTCGCCAAAGCTCGCAGAGTTCGGGAGAATACCGACCGTTTCGATGCAGACCAGATATGCTGCTCCCACGAGAGGTGGACTCATGGCACTCACGCTCTACACCGATGGCTTTTTCATCAGCCCCTACGCCTTTTCGGTCTTCGTCGCCCTCGAGGAGAAGGGGGTGCCCTACACCCTAGCGACGGTGTCGCTGGCCGATCAGGAGCAGCATCGTGCGCAATTTCTCGAGCGCACGAAGCTCGGCCGCGTGCCGGTCATCGATCACGACGGGTTTTGGCTCGCCGAGTCGGCGGCGATCGTCGACTACTTGGACGAGGTCTTCACCGGGCCGCGGTACCGTCGCGCGCTACCCGAGGACGTCCAAGAGCGGGCCCGCGCTCGGATGGTGATGCATTGGATTCGCTCCGATCTCATGGAGTTGCGCCAAGAGCGACCCACGACGACGATATTCTATGCGCCCGCCGATCAGCCGCTCACGCCGGCCGGAGACGCGGCCGCCAAGCGCCTCGTCGAAATCGCTCTGCGGCTGGTGCCCGAGGCCAGGAGTTCGTTGTTCGGGGGCTGGTGCATTGCCGATAGCGATCTCGCCTTCATGCTGCAGCGGCTCCTCCTCAGTCGCCACGACGTCCCCGGGCGGCTGCGCGCCTTCGTGGATGCGCAATGGGCGCGCCCGTCGGTGCAGAAGTGGGTGAGGCTCGAGCGCCCTGCCTATCGCCCCTACTGAGCGCCTGCCC